>NZ_JBFRTR010000094.1:0-670 GCF_041474215.1 Vibrio sp. 10N.222.52.C12 | reverse complement strand
ACTTACTACCGTTTTTGTTCCCGCTAATCCGCGATGAACCACAAATAAGCGTATTCAAATTGCTGCTGTTTTACTACGCGAGGTCTCGTTCCACGAGTAGCCCAAAGACGTGTTGTTGTGTTCTGCTGACCAAACCTAGCTTCGTCTTGAAACCAGACATCAACACTCTCTAGCCCAATATGGCCGGGGATCTTAAGGATCGTTTCGATTTGGAATTTTTTTAAAATCGTCCTGTATTTGCTGTGATTGTTTAGGGTGTTTGGAACGAGAAGTTATCCAAGAAAAACCCATGTGGTCGAGGAGATAATAGATGGAATTAGGGTGGTAGTGCTTGTCAAAGTGTTTAACGATGTAGTCATGTATATCGCTTCCAACAAGGCGGCCACCAGAAGGTGATTCAGCTTCTTTTTTTATGAAGGCACTGAGTTGAGCCCGCTGCTCATCGGTGAGGTATGCAGGCCTACCAGTCCGAGGTTTTTCTTGAAGTCCTTCTAGGCCTTCTTCAAAAAAAATCCGAACCCATTTATTGACACTGGTTCGACTGACTTTGAGAGATTTTGCAATTTGTGTACGAGAGAGGCCGTCTTTAAAGTGTGCGAGCGCAAGTAAACGCATCTTCATCTGAATGGTTTTTTGCTGGCTCGCAAGCTTTTTGAAGTCAGTGTTATTA
>NZ_JBFRTR010000093.1:0-29699 GCF_041474215.1 Vibrio sp. 10N.222.52.C12 | reverse complement strand
TGTTGATCTATGTCAAAATCTAGAAATAAAAGCGCTCTGTGAGCCATTTTAGTGTACGTTATTCTTTTATTTTTAACGTAACTTGTTGATATTTATAGATGTGTTATTTTCTATGCTGATAACTAATCATTCAGCATAGTTTTCTTTTTACTACTAAAGTCGTATGAATTTTGAATAACTTGGGCTATTTCCTTTCCACAAGGTTGTGGGAGGTATTTTGAGTCCCAAATAGCTCTTGAATTCAGAAATGAAAGAGAGGATTATCGCGCTCCCGACAACATGTTTCAAAATGTAAATCATCATGAATCTAAACCAATTTGACTCATTATTACCGCCACAAATGGCTGAGCGCGCTGCAGATATTGGCGTAGGTAAAGCAACCAAAGATCCAACCAAATCTTTTCTCCTAGCGATTTCAGCTGGCATACATATCGGTATTGCGTTTGTGTTCTACACAATTGTAACCACTGGCGCTGGTGATTTACCTTGGGGTATTACTCGCGTCCTAGGTGGCCTTGCATTTAGCTTGGGCCTAATCCTCGTTGTTGTTACTGGCGGTGAACTATTTACCAGTTCGGTGCTCACTCTTGTTGCTCGTGCAAGTGGCAAGATTAGCTGGGGAACCCTAGTAAAGAACTGGGCGACCGTTTATATCGGTAACCTTATTGGTGCTTTATTGCTAGTGGCATGCATGCTTCTGACTAAACAGTACATGTTCGACCATGGGCAAGTGGGTTTGAATGCCATGGCCATCTCTCAGCACAAAATGCACCATGGTTTTATCCAAGCTATCGCGCTTGGCATCATGTGTAACGTATTGGTTTGTATCGCGGTATGGATGACGTTTAGTGGACGAACACTGACTGACAAAATTGCAGTACTGATTTTACCTGTCGCGATGTTTGTATCATCGGGCTTTGAGCACTGTATTGCGAATATGTTCCAAGTGCCTTTAGCTATCGGTATCAAAACATTTGCTCCAACTGAATTCTGGACAATGACAGGGGCTAATCCAGCAGACTATGTTGACCTAAACATGATGGACTTTCTGATGAACAACTTGCTGCCCGTTACTATCGGTAACATCATCGGCGGCGGTATCTTTGTTGGCATGTGGTATTGGTTGATTTATTTACGCGATTAATAAAGATGGCGGATCAACAAAGCTTGTGTGACTAGCTCAGTTGACGAGATGAGTTAAAGCTCAGAGTGGAAACATTGAACTGACTTATGACATTTACAAGACGGCCTGCATTGCAGGCCGTTTTTTATTTGTGGAAAACTTACTCGTTGAATTCTTAAATTATCATTTGAACGCTTAACAACGCAGTTCTGCACGTGTGTATATGTCTTTGAAATCACCCAAGGATCAATGGCAATGATCTTTGCGCGAGCCGAAATGGACAAAAAAGGATCTATATTGATTTGGTTATCCACAATTTCTGTGGATAACCTGTATCAAATTCAGTGAGTAACCAGATCTAAGATGAGTCGGGAGGTTATTTTGAAGGCTGTATTTGAGCGAGAACTCGCCCTTCTTTGGTCAGAGAAGTCTTTAACGATAGGTGAAGTGCAAGCGCTAAGGAGCAGCTCATCATCACGAAAATAGCCAACATGATCATCAGTTGATACTTAATCGCGATCATTGGTGAAGCACCCCCTAAGATTTGTCCTGTCATCATTCCTGGTAGCGTTACCAAGCCTGTGGTTGCCATTGAGGCCATAATAGGAGACATCGCTTTCTGTATAGCATTACGCACAAAAGGCGCTGCAGCATAGGAAGGAGAGGCACCTAAAGCGATAGCCGCTTCGTACTCTGATTTCTGCGTTTCAAAAGCACCGAACAAGTTCTGCAATGCCACGATGTTACTGCTTAAGCTATTACCTAACAGCATCCCTGCAATAGGGATTAAGTACTGTGCGTTAAAAACCGGTGTTGGTTTAATGATGAATAAGCAGATAAACAAGACAATGGGTACACAGGTTACCGCTAGGCTCACAGCGACTGGGACTAACAAGAGGTTTCGGGGTAACTTGGACTTTTCAACAATCGAGCTTGCCCCAACGATAATCATCGTAAATAACCACAGTAAATTGACCCACAAGCTATTCAAAGTGAACAGGTATTCTAGGTAGAGGCCAACCAGAAATAGCTGAACAGTCATGCGAATGATGCTGATAGAAGCCTCTTTGCCAAGGCCAAGTTTTAGCTTGTAGTTGATTACAATTGGCAGCAAGAGAAGTGAACTGAAAAACAATAATTGCCACCAAGATATATCAATAACGTCTTGCATAATGCTTCCTTTTAATAAGGCTTCTATCATATATGAAAGTGCCAAATGATGCATTTCAACTGCAAAGTCATCGATTCGAAAAACGATCAATAATTTAACAATCAAACCACAAAATATTGGTTTTTTGAGGCATTTTTGGCTACTACTTAGTAGGTAAAACGTTAAAATTGGTTACAATACGGTTGCGCAGGTGTTGGAATTTAACATTTGTGAAATATACTTAATTCTTCACATTTGTTAATACTTTTTAATAACTTTGTTTAACTAAAAACAACTTTGGATGAGCTCAAAAAAGTATTGATTAGCAAGGGTTATAACGGGAGATTTGATTGAACCCTACTTTGAGTATGGTCTAAAATTTGTCGTTAGATACTTAAGAACTTTAGCCCCATAGAATGGGTTACTCGAAATTACTAAATACAAAATAGGCAAAATGTATGAGTGATGTTAATAAAATTGAAACTAGCGAAAAACATTCGCTGGAGTGGAAGTCTTTCCTCTTCATCGCGGTGGTTCTCTTCCCAATATTAAGTGTGGCTTTTGTAGGCGGTTACGGCTTCCTAGTTTGGGCACTGCAAGTGTTTGTATTCGGACCTCCAGGTGCTCACGGCGGCATGTAATGCCCTCTAAGTAACAACATTTTTTAAAATCAATATTTAAGAGAGCTAAACATGAAATCATTTTTAGTTAAATTATGGCGCACAATGACTCGCCCAGCAGTACACATCAGTCTTGGTGTACTAACTATGGGTGGCTTTATCGCCGGTGTTATTTTCTGGGGCGGTTTTAACACAGCTCTAGAGCACACAAATACAGAAGAATTCTGTGTAAGCTGTCACACCATGCGTGACAACGTGTACGTAGAACTACAAGAAACGGTTCACTGGAAAAACACTTCTGGTGTACGTGCTACTTGTCCTGACTGTCACGTTCCACATGAATGGACAGCAAAAATCGCTCGTAAGATGCAAGCTTCTAAAGAAGTATTCGCTCAAGTATTTGGTGACCTAGATACGCCTGAGAAATTCGAAGCTCGTCGTATCGAACTGGCTAAACACGAATGGGATCGCTTCTCTTCGAACAAATCTCTAGAGTGTAAAAACTGCCACAACTACGATTCAATGGATTTCGAAAACATGCGCCCAACAGCGCGTATCCAGATGAAGAACGCGGCAGAGCGTGATCAAAGCTGTGTTGACTGTCACAAAGGTATTGCTCACAACCTTCCATTAGATATGGCATCAGCGAGCGGTATTGTTGGCGAGCTAGAAAACGTAGCAAGCAGCACATCTTACGCAAATGGTTCAGACGTGATCTCTATTCGTCACCTACCAATGTACACAGATGAAACAGCTGAAGTTGAAGCGGGTCTATTAAGCCCTGCAAGTAAAGTTGCTGTGATCGACGAAAAAGGCGACATGATCAAGATTCAAATCGACGGTTGGCGTAAAGCGAAAGGCTTCGGACGTGTAATCCAAGAAGACTTCGGTATGAACATCTCGACTGCAATCTTGACGAAAGAAGTATCTCAAAGTGACGTAATCACTGTTGGTGAGAAGAAAGAAGATGAGCTAACTGGCCTTCCTTGGGAAGAAGTTAACCTAGCACTTTGGATGAAGAAAGAGTCTATGGTTGATAACTTCGATGCAATCTGGAACGCAGCTGGTCAAGCGTACCAATCTAACTGTTCAACGTGTCACTCACAGCCAGATGAAGCTCACTTCAGCGCTAACGGTTGGGTAGGCATGCTAGATGGTATGATTGCATTCGTTAACTTCGATACAGATACAGAAGCACTGGTTCTTAAGTATCTACAGAAGCACTCATCAGATTTTTCTGAAGGCCATCACTAATAAGACGTCAATTGGAGTAACACAATGGCAATTACAAGAAGAAGTTTTCTGAAAGGTGTCGCGACGACAAGTGCGGCATCGGTTATCGGTCCAAGCTTATTGGCGTCGGCATCAGCGTCTGCAGCAGAAACAGACGGTGCGTGGAAAGTCTCTGGTTCTCACTGGGGTGCATTCCGAGCTCGTGTTTATGCGGGTAAAGTACAAGAAATTAAACCTCTAGAAATCGATCAACACCCAACTGAGATGTTGAAAGGTATTAAAGGTATTATCTACAGCCCATCACGTGTGCGTTACCCAATGGTTCGCCTAGATTGGTTGAAGAAGCATAAATACAGCGCAGACACGCGTGGTAACAACCGTTTTATTCGTGTGACTTGGGATGAGGCACTAGACCTTGTTTACCGCGAGCTAGAGCGCGTACAGAAAGATTACGGTCCATGGGCGCTTCACACAGGTCAAACTGGTTGGAGACAAACGGGTCAGTTCCACAGCTGTACTAACCACATGCAACGTGCAATGGCACTTCACGGTTACTCTGTGAAGAAAATCGGTGACTACTCAACAGGTGCTGGTCAAACGATCATGCCTTACGTGTTAGGTTCTACTGAAGTTTACGCACAAGGTACATCTTGGGAACTTATCTTAGAAAACAGTGACAACATTGTTCTTTGGGGTAACGATCCAGTTAAAAACCTGCAAGTAGGTTGGACATGTGAGACTCACGAGTCGTTCGCATACCTAGAACAGCTGAAAGAAAAAGTTGCTAAGAAAGAGATCAACGTTGTTTCTGTTGACCCTGTTAAAAACAAAACAGGTCGTTACCTAGAAAACGAGCAAATGTACATCAACCCACAAACTGATGTGGCGTTCATGCTTGGTGTTGCTCACGTTCTTTACAACGAAGGCCTATACGACAAGAAGTTCATCGAAACTTACTGTCTAGGTTTTGAAGATTTCATCAAGTACGTTCAAGGTGAAACGAAAGACAGAGTTGAGAAGACGCCAGAATGGGCTTCTGCTATCTGTGGCGCAAGCGCGGACTCTATTCGTGACTTCGCTAAGATGCTGGTTAACGGTCGTACACAGATTCTTGTTGGTTGGAGTATCCAACGTCAAGAGCACGGTGAACAGCCTTACTGGATGTGTGCAGTTATCGCAGCAATGGTTGGCCAAATTGGTCTTCCGGGCGGTGGTATCTCTTACGGTCACCACTACTCAGGTATCGGTGTATCTTCAACTGGCTTCGCTGCTCCGGGTTCTTTCCCGTTGAACATCGACCAAGGTCAATCACCTAAACACACGAATACAGATTACAACGGTTACAGCCGCGTAATCCCAGTTGCTCGTTGGGTTGATAGCTTGCTTGAACCAGGTAAGAAGATCAAAGCGAACGGTTCTACTGTAACGCTACCAGACATTAAGATGATGGTATTCAGTGGTAACAACCCGTGGCACCACCACCAAGATCGCAACAAGATGCGTAAAGCATTCAAGAGTCTACAAACTGTAGTGGCTGTTGATTTCGCTTGGACTGCAACTTGTCGTCACTCTGATATCGTGCTTCCAGCATGTACTCAGTGGGAACGTAACGATATTGATGGCTATGGCGCGTACTCTGGCCGTGGTTTGATCGCAATGCACAAGCTAGTGGATCCTCTGTTCCAGTCTAAGACTGACTTCGAGATCATGTCTAGCCTAACTAAGCGTTGGGGTCGTTACGACGATTACACGCGTGGTATGGACGAAATGCAGTGGGTTAAATCTCTGTACGACGAATGTCGCGCATCAAACGAAGGTAGCTTCGAAATGCCTGAGTTTGCTGAGTTCTGGGAGAAAGGTTTCCTAGACTTCGGCAAAGGTAAGCCATGGACTCGTCACGCTTCATTCCGTGAAGATCCAGAGATCAACGCACTAGGCACGCCTTCTGGTTTCATCGAAATCACAAGCCGTACTGTTGGCAATATGGGTTACGAGCACTGTCAAGAACACCCAATGTGGTTTGAGAAATCTGAACGTTCACACGGTGGTCCAGGCTCTGACAAACACCCGTACTGGCTACAATCTTGTCACCCAGACAAGCGTCTTCACTCTCAGATGTGTGAATCTGAAGAGTGGCGTGCGACTTACGCGGTACAAGGCCGTGAGCCAATCTACATCAACCCAGTCGATGCTAAGAAGAAAGGCATCAAAAATGGCGATGTAGTACGTGTGTTTAACGACCGTGGTCAACTACTAGCAGGTGCTGTTCTAATGGATAGCTACGCTCCTGGTGTTGTTCGTATCGAAGAAGGTGCTTGGTACGGTCCGATCAACGAGAAAGTGGGCGCGCTAGATACATACGGCGATCCAAACACACTGACTCAAGATATCGGTACGTCTGAACTTGCTCAAGCAACGTCAGCAAACACATGTTTGGTTGATTTCGAGAAGTTCCAAGGCAAACTGCCTCCAGTAACTTCATTCGGTGGTCCAATCGAAGTTTCTTAAGTCTTGTCTTAAGAACCAAGATTAAAGCTTGAATTAAAGCCCCTGTAAGCACTCTTACAGGGGCTTTTTGTATTTTTGATATCAGTGTTGGTGTTTCTAAATAAGCATTATACAGGGCTAATAGAGGGTGTTTTGAGCAGGCTGTAACGCGCTGTTTGAGAGAGGTGGTAGAAGCAGTGAAGCAGGAAGGGAATGTAAAAAGAACCTGTGGAAAGACTTAAGCAGACGGAAACAAAAAGGCCGATACAAAGTACCGACCTTACAGAAGCCTATGTAGTTAACTCTGATCAAGTTAGATCTCAAACATAAACCAATAGCCATAAGCACAGATTAAAGCGGGCACACTTGAATACAAGGTTGCGACCAGTGCTGCTTTCGGTGCCATCGCAATCGCAGGGAATAGCGCATCTCCATCATTTGAAATTGCATTACCTACCTGAGCAGAAAGTGGAAGCGCACCTGAAAGGTAAAGGCTAGTCACCAATAATTGTGGTCCACAGCCCGGTAGCAAGCCCATCAGGACCCCTGCCAGGGGGAGCATAATGCCCCAGCTTGAGAATAGCGTCGCAAAATCCACATTTGCTAGCACAGAGCCAAATTCGAAGAAGAGAAAGGCAACCACAACCCACGCTGTGACAAAGTTGGTGTCTTGAGCGGTTTTTTGCAGTGGATGAGAGCCTAAACATTTCTCATCTTCACTTACTGCTGATTTGTAATCTTCAATTTCGCGAGTGAGACCCCATAGAAACATTGAGCTAATCAGTAAAATTGTTCCCGTCCATTCCATCGACATTTCAGGCAACGCGAGCAACTCATTCACATCCACTTGAAAAGAGCCAAGTAGGGCAACCGCAGCACCTGGAATAATGAGTACAGACCATAGATAGCCTTGTAGGTTGATCGCTTTTTTCGATACTGCTTCTTTGTCTTGAGATTGAGAAGCACAGCTGCTCACCGCTTCATTTTTCTCTGCTTTTTTTGGGCGTAAGAAGTCGTCTGCGTGAAACAAGTTAATGATTCGACCTGACGCAGTTCCGACAATCACGCCCATCGCCATCATGGCTAAACCAGTCTTGGGCTCGCTTGCAATGAGCAGGAAGGCCGCATCACCCATGGTTGAGACGAGCACAGCAACAACTGCGCCGAATCCGAGTTTGCCCGAGATAAATTGTGTGGTAACCACGATCGCACCGCCACAGCCGGGTAGCGCCCCCATAAGTGCAGCGAATACAACTTGGTTTGAACGGGATTGATGGACGAGCTTGTTGAAGACGTTATCTTTGTTGATATACAGGCTTAACCCGTGGTAAATCGCTAAGGTCAAAGCAACATAACAAGACACTGCCCAAAAGGCGTCTGACAAAGTAGTCACCGTCAGCTCTCGTGTAGCTGGGGCTGCAACCAAAGCTGCAAGTGAGACAGGCAAAAGCAGGCGCTTAAAGGACAGTGAAAACTGAGTTGTTTTCGCAGCACTACTGCTTGGCAAAAAAGAGATTAGTCGATCCATAGGTGTTACTCAAAATTTAGTGGCTTAAGATAAATATATACGAATGATAATAACTATCAATTGCATTCGTTGTTTTTTTATCTATTGTTACTATTGGCTAAACCCACGAAACATGACCAATCTAAAAAAATGAGGTAAAGTATGGCTAATAAAGAGAGGCTCTAAAGGTAGAGTCATAATTGTTAGTGTAATAGGAAGAAACATGATTTTAGTTGTTGGTCACAAAAACCCTGATAGTGACAGTATTTGTAGTGCGTTAGTTGCAACTGAGCTTCTTAAGGCTCGTGGCGAGGAAGCGACACCAATTCGCCAAGGCGAGATCAACCGCGAAACTCAACACATTCTAGAAGTCGCTGGTGCTGAAAAGCCAGAGCTTCGTACTTCTGTTGCTGGTGAGAAAATCTGGCTAGTAGACTACTCAGATCTAGCACAAGCACCAGATGATGTTGCTGATGCAGAGATCGTAGGTATTGTTGATCACCACCGTCTAGGCGACGTGATGACAGTAAACCCAATGGAAGCTTGGATCTGGCCTGTTGGTTGTACAAACACTGTACTTTTCAACATGTTCAAGATTGAAGGTCACGCAATCTCTCAACAAATCGCTAAACTAATGATGTCTGCAATTCTTTCAGACACAGTTGGTTTCGCTTCTCCAACATGTACTCAAAAAGACAAAGACGCGGTTGCTGAGCTTGCTGAAATTGCTGGCGTAACTGACGTTGATGCATTCATCAAAGCGCTTCTAATCGCAAAAACAAACATCGAAGGCCTATCTGCTGCACAGCTAGTAGAAAAAGACCTTAAAGGCTACCCATTCAACGGTCGTGATGTTGTTGTTGGTCAAGTTGAACTTGCGACTCTTGAGCAAGTAGACGGCATGATCGAAGCGCTAGAAGCTGATCTTGAAGAGCGTTGTGAGAAAGACGGTCTAGCGTTCGCTGCGGTAATGCTAACAGATATCACTACTGCTCAAACTCGTCTTCTATACAAAGGTGAGTGGGCTGAGAAATTGGTTAAGCACGAGAAAGGCGGCGTATTAATGATGGAAAATACACTAAGCCGTAAGAAGCAAGGCTGGCCTTGGCTACAAGGTGAGCTTGTTTAATCAAGTCGCTTAATATTAAACGCCTGCTTATTTAGCAGGCGTTTTTCTTTGAAGTAGACTTTCTTCTTCATCGATAATGTTTGAAGTTAACAACACTCGGCATAAAATAGCTTTAAGAGCAAAGTTACTGACTAAAGTAGGAAATTAAGATGACTACACAGCTAGACGATAAAAAAATCGCTGAAATCAACAAGTATACGGGCGAGCAACGCCTGAAATACTGTGTGAAAGAAATCGTAGCAAACCGTGAAGTATGGATCTTAACCGATGAACACGGTTGTGTAATGCTGAACACAGAAGATGAAGATTGTGTTCCAGTATGGCCAAACCAAGAGTTCGCAGAATCATGGGCAACGGGTGATTGGTCTGAGTGTAAAGCTGAGTCTATTTCGTTGAACAAATGGCACAGTCGCTGGACGAACGGTCTAGAAGACGACGAACTTGCTGTTGTAGTATTCCCGAACGAGCAAGAAGAAGGCGTTATCTTGTTCCCGGATGAGTTCGACTTCGAATTGAAAAAGCAGGCAGCTAAGCGCTAGTTCTTTCGTAATACAGTAACATCGTAAGTCAGCGTTGCCTTTCTTAGGCAGCGCTATCATTCAATTATCCCATCTAAGTTACTTCCAACGTATATTCGTCAATACCCAATCAACTGATACAAAGGCGCTTGCTGTGCGGCTTTAGAAGCTTGCTGAAGCACACCTGTTTTGCTGTATCTCTTGAGTATCTTTCGAACGATAGGTTTTACTTCAGATTTTGTCATTCCAGCTTTCAATTCTGGTTCATACAGCAATTGCAGTAGCACTACGTCTAACGGCGATAATAAGTCTTCTGGCGTGTGGTCGTTGAAAATAGAAGGGTAGGCTTTATCTGAATCATTCGGCAGGCCTAGAACTTGTGCGATCTCTTCCACGATACAGGCGACCAGCTTACCTCGCGATCTTGCCTGATCAACCGGGATTACAATCCCAGCGTATACAATCTCGCCTTTAGAATTGGTTCTATAGCCCGCCGTGCAGATGGCGCTATTTAAATGTTGAGTTGATTTGAGCTTGAGCACCGATTTCGCCTCAGATACCCACTGGCTCTGCCTTGTGTATATCCATTTAACGTTCGCTTCGGACTCTTTACTGACGATTGTTATTGGATGTTGGGTGACTTCAGATAAGTGTTTGATATGAAGCTCTGTGATCTCTTGATGCAGTTCCTCATCGCCCACTCGATGATCGATCCAAATCTTGATCGGTTGTTTCCACTTGGCGAGCGGTTTGTTGCCTTGGGAGTATTCGTGTTGAAGCGCGACGTTATAAAAGGCAGTTTCGACGAAGCTTCTATCTAGCCATGTGAGCGGTGTGCTTGTCGCGTCAAAGGACAACAGCACCAACAAGAGGGGAAGCATTGAAGCTGTTCGATACATACTTTTCCCCTCTGCTAAATGTAGCGTGATTCCAGGTTAGTGGTTCGGCGCTTTGGAGAAATGGCTCTCAACCAATCTTTGGGTGATTTGGTGAGTTGGATTGGTTAGCACTTGATCTGTTTCCCCACTCTCAACCACATTGCCTTCATGCATGACAATAATCTTGTCGGTAATGTGCTTAACAATACCGAGGTGTTGAGATACATAAACGAACGATACGCCCATCTCTTCTTGTAACTCTAAGAACAGATTGATGATTTGCGAGCGCATTGCCATGTCCAAACCATTTAAAGCTTCATCAGCAACAATGATGGATGGCTGAAGTATTAAGGCACGAGCCAAACAAACCCTTTGTTTCTGGCCTGCAGCAAGCATCTGAGGGTAGAAATACGCATGTTCCGGTAGAAGGCCTACGCGCAGTAGTGTGTCTTTCATACGACGCATACGAGCTTCTGGAGGCATGTTGGTGTTTCGCTTTAATGGACCTTCAAGAATTCGACCGATCTGAATGCGCGGGTTAAGTGACGTATTCGGATCTTGGAAGATCATTCGAATCAGCTTACAACGAGTCGAGTAGTCTTTGTGCTCTAGCTTTTCGCCATTCACGCGGATCTCGCCTGCGGTTGGCTCCACCATGCCTGCGAGCATTCTGGCTAATGTTGATTTGCCAGAACCATTCTGGCCGATAAAACCAATTGTCTGGCCTGCTTCAAGAGAAAAGCTAACTGGCTTCACCGCCTGATGAATCTTTTTACGGAAAAGACCAGAGCGAGTCGTAAAGTCTTTAGACAAATCACTGACTTCTAATAATGCACTCATGATTTCTTTTTCTTCTCCATATTCAGAGGGAAGTGACAGTTGAACTTATGGTTCTTGATACGTTTCGTATGTGGGATCTCGACACACTGCCTTTGTGCGTATGGGCAGCGAGGCCCTAATCGACAACCAATAGGAAGATGTTGCAGCGGTGGAATTGACCCCGGCAAAGACTGGAGCTTCTCCTTGTGGGGAATCCAGTCGTTAAAGTCTGGCATCGCTTTTAACAAAGCAACGGTGTACGGGTGCTTTGGTGCATCCAACAGCTTCGGTGTATCAGCGGATTCTACCGATTGACCACAGTACATCACGGTAATGCGAGTCGCCCATTGGGTAATGGTGGTTAAGTCATGGCCGATCAACACGATGGTGGTGTTATTGATCTGGTTCATACGACTCAAAAGACGCAATATTTGAGACTGTGTAATTGGGTCTAAATCGTTGGTTGGCTCGTCAGCAATCAAGACTTTTGGCTTGGCAGCGATCGCCATTGCGATCATGACTTTTTGACACTCACCATCTGTCAGCTCATAAGAGTAACTGTCCATTAGGCGAGAGTGGTCTTTGATGCCGACTTTGTGTAGTAATGCGATCGCTTGCTTCTTACGCCACTTAAATCGTTGCCACCAACGACCTTCAAACGAATGGGAAGGGATCGCTTCAACGAGCTGGTTACCTACTTTTTCAGAAGGGTCAAGACACGTTGATGGCTCTTGGAAGATCATTGCGATATCGCGGGCGATCACTCGGCGTCTTTCTTTCGGCGTCAGTTGCAGTAGGTCGATATTACCTAAGCGCATTCGGTCTGCAGAAACCTTCCAGTTTTCTTTACATACTCCGACGATCGCTTTTGCAACCAAACTCTTACCTGAGCCTGATTCACCTACTAAGCCACGAATTTCCCCTTCATTGAGGGTAATACTCATTCGATCTACGGCTTTAACCATCCCTTGAGGGGTCTCAATCTCGATGGTTAGATGTCGAATATCAAGTAACGGCATTATTCGATTCCTGCATTTAGCGCTTGGCGAACACCTTCACCGACGAGGTTAATCACGATAACTGTAAACATAATAGCTAAGCCGGGTAGGGTAACTGTCCATGGCGCAAGGTAAATCAACTCGACCGAATCACCCAAGATGGAGCCCCATTCGGTACTCGGTGCTTGAGCGCCAAGCCCTAGGAAACCTAAAGCCGTGATATCAAGAATTGCGACTGACAGTGCCAGCGTAACTTCAAGAGCGATCACGGTAAGGATGTTCGGAAGGATTGAGTTCCATAGCAGGTAAAAATCGTTCGCACCATCAAGGCGAGAAGCCAGAATATAGTCTTTTTCTACTTCAGCATGCACGGCAATGTACACCGAGCGTATAAAGCGCGGGATCAGTGCCAAGCACAAGGCGAGCAAGATATTAAACTCCCCAAAGCCAAGGAATGCCACGAAGATAATCGCCAGCAGAAGAGATGGAATCGACATAACAGTATCAAGCAGGTGGTTTAGCGTGCTTGATAGTAAACCGCGCGTCATACCAGCAAGTACGCCAATCAGACAACCAATGACGGCTGCGATAAAGGTAATCACCACCGCGGCGCCGAAGGTTAACTGAGAGCCAATTATTAGGCGAGAGAGAATATCTCTGCCTAAGTCATCCGTACCCAAAAAGTATTCTACCGTTCCCGCAGGATCCCAAGAGGGCGGCGTTAATAGGTGACCGGTTTGTTCTTGTGCATCATGCGGGGCTAGCCACGGTGAAGTGACGGTGACCAGAATGATAAGCACCAAACACCACAAGCCAAACATAGCTAGATTATTGCTGCGGAAGCTGCGCCAGAAACGTTCGAACTGGGTTGGAATCTGTTCTTCTTGGTAGACGTTATTTGTTAGCATACCATTCCTTCCTTACCAGTGGATTGATCATCGCGCCCAGTAGATCGGACAGAATATTAGCGGTCAAAACTAAGGTAGCCACCACAATTACACCAGCTTGAATTGAAACGTAATCTTGATTCGATAAGGCATCCAATAACCAGCGGCCAATGCCCGGCCAGTTAAAGATAGACTCGGTAACAATAGCAAGCGTTAACATACTCGATAGCTGAACACCGACCTTAGGAATAATCGGAGGTATCGCGTTTCTTAGCACGTGCTGCGTGATGATCTCTCTAGTGGAAAGACCTTTAATTCGCGCAGCGCGGATGTAGTTTTGCGTCATTACTTCAGCCACTGACGCTCTCATCAATCGGATGACCTGAGTCGTTGGCGCCAGTGCTAAAACAAGACAAGGCAACGCCATGTGCTCGATAACACTTTGTAGTGCGTGCGCACGGTAGCGACCCTCGGCAAAAAAGGCGTCAATCATCGCGAATCCAGTCACGTGTTCAATCTCGTAAAGTAGGTCGTATCGGCCACCAACTGGGAACATTTCAAAGTGCAGTGAAAACACCATGATCATCAGCAACGCGACCCAAAATATAGGCGCAGAGTAACCGGCCATTGAGGTGAACGATATGGTGGTATCAACAAATTTACCTTGTCTCATACCAGCAATGGTGCCGAAAGGGATACCTATGATGAGTGCCAACACAAAGGCAAAGAAGCACAGCTCTAGCGTTGCAGGGAACACCAGGACCAACTCATCGATGATAGGCACACCGTGTTTGCTTAGGCCAAAGTTTAGCGTCGATAATTCAGTGATATAGCTAATCCAACCGGGCCAAAAATCTTGAATTGCCCAAGGTGAGGTTTGGTCTAATCGAAGCAGGGAAAAACCTACCAAGGTCAGAATTCCTAGCGTAATAACGAATAAGTTTACACGTCTTAATGTATACCAAAACATTACTGCACCTCTCTTCTGACTTGATCAAAAGGTTGGGCATTGAAAGGACTTGCTTTAAAGCCTGTTAGCGAACGATCGTGCACGCGAAATTGCACGCCATGAGCTAAAGGAA
The DNA here is from genome assembly GCF_041474215.1 of Vibrio sp. 10N.222.52.C12. NCBI lineage: Bacteria > Pseudomonadati > Pseudomonadota > Gammaproteobacteria > Vibrionales > Vibrionaceae > Vibrio > Vibrio sp. 10N.222.52.C12. The sequence goes on along the minus strand of NZ_JBFRTR010000093.1, from coordinate 15,268 downwards.
TCACAGGAACTTCTTCATTGAGAATGTTTTGGGCTTGTCTATACAAGTTCACGCGGTGCCTTTGTTGATTGATCTCTAATGCTAAGTCGAGAAGGAAATCAAAGTCTGAATTACACCACATAGAGACGTTTAATCCTGCGCGTTCTGAGCTACAGGAGAGAAGCGGACGCAAGAAGTTGTCTGGGTCGCCCGTATTGCCGATCCAACCTGTGAGCAACAAGTCTGTTGAGGAAATGGATGACAGCTGCGTACGATCAAATCGGTCATCGGTATAGAGCTTAAGTTCGATACCAATATCAGCTAAATTTGCTTGGATTAATTCTGCCGTTTTCCTTGGGCTCGGATTGTAAGCTCTTGGTTCTAAAGGAACCCACATCGATAGCTCTAGCCCAGGTTCTACGCCAGCTTCTTTAAGAAGCGCAACCGCATAGTTTCGGTCGTAGCGAACTTGAACGCTGTCTTTTTGGTGAGCCCAAGAAGTCGGAGGAAGCAAGGTGTAGGCTTTGGTTCCTGTACCGTAATACACAGAATCAAGAATGTTCTGACGATTGATGGCTAAGTTGAGCGCTTTACGAACTCGAGAGTCACGCAGTGCAGGGTGCTCAGTATTCAGCGCGATGAAAGAGACATTAACCGCCGGAGTAGCAGAAATCTTCAACTCTTCATGAGCCTGAATAATAGGGATTTGGCTAGAAATTGGTGAGTTGAGCACGTCACACTCACTACGCAGAAGCTTGGCAAGTGTGCCTGTTCCACGTTGCGAAGTATCGAACACAACTTGGTCCATTTGTACTTCACCCTTCCAGTAGTGCTTGTTCTTTTTCAAGCGCACTAGGTCGTTGATTTGGTATTCATCCAAGTAGAAAGGGCCAGTGCCGACTGGATTGGAATCGATTCGATTTTTCTCATCCGCTGCAATGAGCTGATTGGCATACTCTTTAGAGTGAATGACCGCATAGCTGGTGGCGATGTTATTGAGAAATGAATTGTCTGGGCGACTTAATTGGAATTTCACCGTTAGGTCATCAACTGCGGTGATATCGATAATCAGGTTTTTGAAGTCGATTCCGGCAAACCATGGGTATAGGCCGCCACCCACATAATGAAATGGGTTTGAACTATCAATGACACGTTCAAAGCTAAACACCACATCTTGTGCATTCATGCTACGAGTTGGGGTGAACCAGTCTGTGGTTTGGAACGCAATATTTGGGCGCAGTTTGAACGTGTATTCTGTACCTGATTTATCAACAGACCAACTTGTCGCTAAGTTCTGTTTTGGTCGGTACGTCATCGGATCAAGAGTGAGCAGTGTATCGAAGATTTGAGGACTCAGCGATTCTGCGGTAATGCCACTATCAACCAGCTGTGGGTTGAAGGTACTAGGATTACCTTGGCCGCAATAAATGAAGCCTTTTTCACGGATTTGCTCGTGATTCACACTCTCACCACATCCAGCGAGAAAGCTCAGCGTACAGATGCTCAGTGATAGTCTTATTAGTGCTTTCATAAAAAGAAATACTTTTCGAAACGAGGCGTTAGAGGAGCCTCAAGATCCGGACAATTTAACATTTTATTTATTCGGCTCCAAATAATAATCAAGCGTGGACAGCTATTTATCGTTAGCTTGTCCGACAATCGCGTACTTCCTCACCATTCCACGTAATTGGTTGTAGGTTAATCCAAGTAATTCTGCTGCTTGTTTCTGGTTGTACTTGCTCTGCTTTAGGGCTTGATTGAGCAGCTTGATGTCTTGTTGTTCTTGCCATGCTTTGTAATCAAGCGGCAAAGAAAACAAGCTCTCTGATGAAGTATGGCTGTTGGACGGCGCATTGCCAATTTCATGCGTGGAATCTTGATCTATTTTCCATGCGGGTTTGAATGGGTTAAACACCAAAGATTCAATAGGATATGGGTCTTTACCGTGCTGGTAGACTGCGCGCTCAATAACGTTCTTGAGTTCTCGCACATTCCCCGGCCATGAATAATCCAGCAGCGCCTCAACGGCAGACGGAGCAAAGCCAACAAACAACTCCAATTCTAATTCACGGCACATCTTAATGGCGTAGTATTCTGCCAGCAGCGTGATGTCTTCTTTTCGCTCTCGAAGAGGGGGTATAGTAATCACGTCAAACGCGAGCCTGTCCAATAAGTCGGCTCTGAATTCGCCCCTTAATGCCATGTCTGGCAAGTCAGCGTTGGTCGCACACACCAGTCTGACGTTGGCACTTAAAGCTTTTTGTCCGCCGACACGTTCATACTGCCCGTATTCAATAACGCGCAATAGCTTCTCTTGAACGGCTAGGGGCGTGGTCGCGAGCTCATCAAGAAACAGTGTTCCACCTTCCGCTCTTTCAAATCGACCCTGATGACGACCTTTCGAACCCGTAAAGGACCCCGATTCATGACCAAACAACTCAGAATCAATCAAACCTTCACTGAGGGTTGAGCAGTTCAATGAGATCAAAGGTTGATCCCAACGTCTTGAAAGGTAATGCAGTCTTTGTGCGATCAACTCTTTACCCGTACCACGCTCTCCAATGATCAGAATCGGTCTTTCGATTGGTGCGAGTTGGGACACTTTATCTAAAACGGAGAGAAAACTGGGTGATTCACCAATGAGGTTCTGCTGCATAGCGGGTCCTTGTGTGATTTGAGCGCCGATGGATGTGATTTAGAGGGCTTTATTTAAATCACATCATGTAAATAGCTTAAGTATAAGAGTCGTAGTGGTGAAAAATACCAATACTTGGCTAAATTCATCATAGCATGGTTCGGGTTAATCACCATTTTATTGTAAGTATCTGATAATAAATGGCTTAAAAGTTGGCACGTTACTTGGATTGCTTATGGTAGGTTTAACAACAAACGTAAATTTTTGAGCAAGTGGATTGAGAAATCGAATAACGCTTTAAAGCACATTTGCCATCATTGTAATTAAGGAGTTCCTCATGGGTATTTTTTCTCGCTTTGCAGACATTGTAAATTCGAACATCAGTGCACTTTTAGACAAGGCTGAAGATCCTGAAAAGATGATTCGCCTGATTATCCAAGAAATGGAAGATACGCTGGTTGAGGTTCGCACTAACTCCGCTAAAGCTATCGCAGATAAAAAAGAGTTAGCGCGTAAAGTTGAAGCTATCGAAACTCAGATTCTAGATTGGCAAAATAAAGCGACACTAGCACTAACTAAACAACGTGAAGACTTAGCTAGAGCGGCGCTAATAGAAAAGCAAAAACTTGAAGATATAATCAAAAGCCTTCACACAGAGCAAACCTTGGTTCACGAAACCATCGAAAAGCTGACCAGTGAGATTGGCAAGCTTGAAACCAAAATCGCAGAAACACGTGCGAAGCAGCAAGCATTAATGATTCGTAATAATGCGGCAAGCAATCGTCGTGATGTTCAAAAGCATCTGCATTCAAGCAAAACCCACGAAGCAATGGCGAAGTTTGAGCAATTCTCGCGTAAAGTGGATGAATTAGAAGCTGAAGCAGATGTTTACGCCAAAACAGGTAACGCAAAATCGTTAGACCAAGAATTTGCAGATCTACAAGCTCAAGATGAAATTGAAAAAGAGCTGGCGAAACTGAAGCAACAAGTTGAAAACCGCGATAAATAATTTTAGGAGTTGTCTATGTCAACATTTCTAATTGCAGGCCCACTGATTGTCTTTTTAATCTTCGTGGCACCGCTATGGTTGTTCTTACATTACCGCAGCAAGAAGAAATCCAGTAATGGTCTTTCAGAAACGGATCTTCAGCGTTTGCACAAGCTTTCTGCTCAAGCTGAATCGATGCAAGATCGAGTGAAAACGCTAGAAAAAATACTGGATGCGGAGTCACCTAACTGGAGACGAAACTATGAGTAGAGAACTGTATCGCGATCCTATTAACGGTAAGTTGTCTGGAGTGTGTGCAGGGTTAGCGAACTACTTTGGCCTTGAAGTGTGGTTGGTTCGCATCTTGGTTATCTCGGCGGCACTGCTTGGTGGTAGCTTTTTGGTGTTATTAGCGTATGTAGCTTTGACATTTATGCTTGAAAAACAACCACCTCAGTATGTCGATCAGATGAAGGCCAAACAAGAGCACACGCTCAAGCAAAAACCTTGGGAAAAAGGGCAAACCGCAGAGTCGTTACTGGGCACTTTAGAGGGTGATTTCCAGAAATTAGAGACCAGTGTCCGCAATATGGAAGCTTATGTGACTTCGGATACTTTCAAAGTCGACCGCGCATTTAAGAACATGTAGTGGTAAACCTGAAAAACATTAGATAACGGTTTAGGAAAATTTATTCCAAGCCGTTATTTTTTTTAATAATTTTGTCTAAATAAATCTTACGATAACTGGTAAGTTACATGTAATTAATCTATGTTATAAAAATATTTATAGTTATGGATGATCACTAATGTATAGAGCCTCCGTTGTCCTATTGACAGCCTTAGCTGGGTTGTCTGGGTGTGGTAAGGAGCTTCCTCCCGTACCTGAACCTGATTCTAGACCCGCCAAACTCTTCACTGTCTCCGTCGGTAGTAATGCTTTTGAACGTAGCTTTCCAGCCACCACAGAAGCTGGTGACAGAGCGGTACTCGCATTCCGTGTTCCTGGGTTATTGCAGAGCATCGATGTGACCGCTGGGCAGCACGTGTCTAAAGGCGACGAGCTTGCTAAGTTAAATCCCGATGAATATCAACTACTCGAGAAGCAAGCAAAAGCGAATTTTCAGCTAGCCGATGTTCAATATCAACGTGCGATCAAACTTCGTAAAGATCGTGTGGTATCAGAGCAAGATTTCGACCAAGCGAAAGCGAACCACAATTCAGCTCGCGCGGTGCTTAATCAAGCTAACGCGAATCTTCGCTACACCACTTTGGTTGCGCCGTATGACGGAACCATTTCCATCATTCCTGCTGAAAACCATGAATACATTGCGGCTAAACAAGGCGTGATGAATATTCAAACGAATCAAATCCTCAAAGTCGTATTCTTATTACCCGACCAACTTATCACGCGCTTTTCTTCAGGGTTTGAGACGGATGCAACCATGGTTTTTGATGCTTTCCCTGGTAGCTCCTACGCTTTAGCATTCCAAGAAGTTGATACTGAAGCGGATCCCAAAACCGGGTCGTACAAAGTCACCATGGTAATGGAAAGACCCACCGATGTTGGTATTTTGCCGGGTATGTCAGGCACAGTTCATTTAGTTTCAGCGTTAGCAGCCGCCACAAAAATTCCCACATCAGCAATGATGACTGATGGCGATGATGTCTCTGTGTGGCGCGTGAATAGCGACGGTATTGTTGAAAATGTCGCAATCATCATCGATGAAAAGCGCCATATTGTTTCAGGGTTGAACGATGGTGATCGCATCGTAACTTCTGGTGTTAATGGTCTTGAACCGGGCGTTAAAGTTCGAGAGTGGATCAAGGAAAGGGGGCTATAACATGAAAACACTTAAAGTGGCCGCTGGACTGTCGTGTTTGGCTTTACTTACGGCTTGTGAAGATAAACAAGTTGTAGAAGTGAATAACACGCCCTTGGTTAAAGCTATCGAGATTTCAGTCATCGACTTTAGCGACAAACTCTATTTCCCAGCGGTTGCAAACGCTGCCGAGAAGGCTCATCTCAGCTTTCGAGTCGCTGGTGAAATCAATAAGCTTGATGTGAAAGAAGGTGAGCGTGTTTCACAAGGAGACATCATTGCAGAGCTTGACCCTACCGATTATCAACTGGATGTCGACAATGCTCAGGCGCGTTACACGGTAATTAACAGCCAATACAGACGTTCAAGTCCGCTAGTGAAGAAAGGCTTATTGGCGAAGTCACAGTTTGATGAAATTGCTGCTCAACGCCAGATCGCTTATGCCGAGCTGGAACTCGCAAAACTGCGCTTGTCGTTCACTAAGCTTCGTGCTCCTGTTGATGGGATCATTTCTCGTGTCAGTGTCGATCAATATGAAAATATTCAGGTAGGCCAGCAGGTCGTGAACATTCACAGTGTCGAGGATGTTGAGGTTGTTATCCAACTGCCTGACCAGATTTACGTGAATCAGCCTAGCGAACAGCTGTTATCGAATGTTGAGGCTGTGGTAAGAGTACCCAGTGGCAATGAATACACGGCGGCTATTAAGGAGTTTACCACTGAACCTGACCCAAGCACGGGCACGTTCACGGTGACGCTTGCTCTACCTATGCCGGAAGATGATTTGATTCTGGATGGTATGGCCGTTGAGGTGACGTCAAATGGGCGAGATATCGGCTTGGAGTTAAAAGCTGGGGTACTTATCCCAATCGAAGCTGTGTTTAATGCGGATGGCGATGATTTAACGCGCCAGAACTCTTATGTATGGGTGCTTAATGACGACAGTACCGTCTCAAAACAGCAAGTCGTAATAGGAAAAGCCAATCAGAAAACATTGCAGATCATGAAAGGATTAGAAATGGGGCAGCATGTCGTTGTTGCAGGCGTATCGCGATTGCGAGATGGGATGACAGTGGAAGTATTGTCTCAGGAGACGAACAATGAGTGAAGTAAATAACAAGCCCCAAAATGACGATCAACAGGGTGATGATCAGATCACAGGTGTTGCTTCTTACTTTATACGTAACAAAGTCATTAGCTGGATGCTATCTCTGATCTTTCTTATTGGTGGTGTCTCTGCCTTTTTCGGCTTGGGTCGTTTAGAAGATCCTGCCTTTACCATCAAAGATGCGATGGTTGTGACCTCTTACCCAGGGGCCACACCTCAACAAGTTGAAGAAGAAGTTACTTACCCACTAGAAAAAGCGATTCAACAACTTACCTATGTGGACGAAGTGAACTCTATCTCTAGCCGCGGCCTATCACAGGTAACGGTGACGATGAAGAACAACTACGGCCCAGATGATCTTCCGCAAATATGGGATGAACTTCGCCGAAAAGTGAATGATCTCAAGGTTGAACTGCCACCCGGCGTCAATGATCCTCAAGTCATCGATGATTTCGGTGACGTTTACGGTATTTTGCTGGCGGTGACGGGGGATGGCTATAGCTACAAAGAGCTGCTGGATTACATTGATTACCTAAGGCGAGAGCTAGAGTTGGTTGATGGGGTCAGTAAAGTCTCCGTTTCCGGCCAACAACAAGAGCAAGTGTTCATTGAGATATCGATGAAACGGATAAGCTCTCTGGGTCTGTCTCCAAGCACGGTATTTAACCTTTTATCGACTCAAAATATTGTATCAAGTGCAGGAGCGGTAAGGATTGGTGATGAATATATTCGAATCCATCCAACGGGTGAGTTCCAAAACGTTGAACAGCTTGGAGATTTGATTCTTACGGAAGGTGGCGCTCAAGGGCTTATCTATCTAAAAGATGTGGCGAATGTAACCCGTGGTTACGTTGAGGTACCGAGTAACATCATTGGTTATAACGGCGAACTCGCGCTTAACCTGGGTGTCTCTTTTGCGCAAGGCGTGAACGTGGTCGCAGTGGGTGAAGACTTTGATCGAAGACTCGCCGAGCTTAAATATCAACAACCCGTCGGTATCGACATCTCCGAGGTTTATAACCAACCTAAAGAGGTGAACAAGTCGGTAAGCGGATTTGTGGTGAGTTTAGGGCAGGCGGTTGCGATCGTAATCGTGGTGTTACTGTTCTTCATGGGACTAAGATCGGGCCTATTGATTGGTTTGATACTGCTATTGACCGTATTCGGTACATTCATTTTCATGCAGTACTTCAAGATCGACCTACAACGTATTTCACTGGGCGCGTTGGTTATCGCCTTGGGGATGCTGGTGGATAATGCCATTGTGGTGGTGGAAGGGATATTGATCGGCACGCAGAAGGGGCGAACCCGGATGCAGGCCGCCACCGATATCGTAACCCAAACCAAATGGCCGCTGCTTGGTGCGACGGTTATTGCGGTGACTGCGTTTGCTCCAATTGGTTTATCTGAAGACTCAACAGGCGAATACTGTGGCACCTTGTTCACGGTGCTACTGATCTCCTTGATGCTGAGTTGGTTTACTGCCATCTCGCTCACGCCGTTCTTTGCCGACATGTTCTTTAAAGGTCAGAAGGTCGATCCAGATAACGAAGGTAAGGACCCATACAACGGGATGGTTTTTGTTATCTACAAAAACTTCCTTGAGTTCTGTATGAAGCGTGCTTGGTTAACCATGTTTGTTCTGATTATTGGTTTAGGCGCGAGTGTGTACGGTTTTGGTTTCGTTAAGCAAGCCTTCTTCCCGTCTTCAACCACACCTATGTTCCAAGTGGATGTGTGGATGCCAGAAGGTACCGATATTCGAGCGACCAATACCAAGCTTAAAGTGCTTGAGAGTTGGCTAGCTGAGCAGGACGAAGTTGAACATATCACGACAACCGCGGGTAAAGGCCTGCAACGTTTCATGCTGACTTATGCGCCAGAGAAAAGTTATAGCGCTTACGGTGAGATAACGGTTCGTGTGAAAAGTTATGAAGTACTTGAAGGGCTAATGAAACGCTTCCGTGAACATGTAAATGGTCAGTTCCCAGAGATTGACTACAAGCTTAAACAGATCGAATTAGGTCCTGGTGGCGGTGCGAAAATTGAAGCGCGAATTGTGGGTTCTGATCCAACGGTTTTACGTTCAATCGCTGCACAAGTGATGGACATCATGCGTGCTGATGAAGGCGCATTTAACGTTCGTCACGATTGGCGTGAAAGAACTAAGGTATTAGAGCCTCAGTTCAATGAAAGCCAAGCGCGTCGTTATGGTATTACTAAATCTGACGTTGATGATTTCCTAGCAATGTCTTTCTCTGGTAAGTCGATTGGTGTGTATCGTGATGGTACAACGTTAATGCCGATTGTGGCTCGTTTGCCTGAAGACGAGCGTGTCGATATTCGTAACATCGAAGGCATGAAGATCTGGAGCCCAGCATTAAGTGAGTACATCCCACTTCAACAAGTAACGTTAGGTTACGAGCTAGAATGGGAAGATCCACTGATCATCCGTAAGAACCGTAAGCGTATGCTAACGGTAATGGCGGATCCTGATCTATTGGGTGAAGAGACGGCCTCAACTCTACAGAAACGCTTACAACCACAGATTGAAGCGATTGAGATGCCTCCGGGTTACTCATTGGAATGGGGGGGTGAATATGAGTCGTCAGCAGATGCACAGGCGTCACTGTTCACAACCATGCCTCTGGGTTACTTGTTCATGTTCTTAATCACTGTGTTCTTGTTTAACTCGGTGAAAGAGCCTCTGATCGTTTGGTTAACGGTTCCATTGGCGTTGATAGGGGTGACGACAGGCTTGCTAGCCTTGAATACACCATTCGGCTTTATGGCGCTGTTGGGCTTCTTGAGTCTATCTGGGATGCTTCTGAAGAACGGTATCGTACTACTTGATCAAATTGAGATTGAGATGAAATCTGGTAAAGATCCGTATGTAGCGGTTGTTGATGCGGCTCTGAGTCGTGTTCGCCCGGTATGTATGGCGGCGATTACCACCATTCTAGGTATGATCCCTCTACTACCGGATATCTTCTTCAAACCAATGGCAGTAACCATCATGTTTGGTTTAGGCTTTGCGACTGTACTCACGCTAATCGTAGTGCCTGTGCTGTATCGTTTGTTCCATAAAATTGAAGTGGCTTAACGTCAACTGACCTTTGAAATAATGCCCCTAATTGGGGCATTATTTTTATGTACGATTACTAAAAGAGACCATCGAAATGGAAGCTAATACAGTGGATAGAACGTGTGCATGGGCGCTTAAACATGAGCTTGAAAGGGAGTACCACGATGCAGAGTGGGGCGTGCCTGTTTATGATGACCAAGTTCTGTTTGAGTTCATTACTTTAGAAGGTGCTCAAGCAGGTCTGAGTTGGATTACGATCCTTAAAAAGCGTGAAGGCTATCGTGCCGCGTTCGATAATTACGATCTAAACAAGCTAGCTGAGCTGAATGAAGACAACGTGCCGCACATCATTGAAAACTTCGATGTGGTTAAACACAGGGGTAAGATTGCTTCGGTATACAACAATGCACGAGCAACGCTTGAATTACAGAAAGAGTTCGGCTCTCTTTCTAATGCCTTATGGCAATTTGTTGATAATGAAGTGATCGTGAATCAATGGACTGAGATGTCTCAAGTTCCCGCTTCTACCGAGCAATCTAAAGCGATGAGTAAGTTTTTGAAGAAGAGAGGCTTTAAGTTTGTAGGAGAAACAATCTGTTACGCATTTATGCAAGCAACAGGTATGGTCAATGATCATTTAGTCGGTTGCCCACACAAATAAAGTGTTATTTATTTCAGCGGAACAATCACTTAGAAATTGAAAAATTCATAGCCATTTTTTCATCGCTCTGAGATCTTTAAGTGGATGTGCTTTAAGGTTCAATATTGGCTTTGAAAGCTTCTGGACTATGAGCGGTTTGTATTATGAGCTGAAGTATCTGAATATGAGTATTTTGAGTTATGCTTTAAACAGAAAAAGGCAGGAATATCCTGCCTTTTTTGCATATTAGACCTATCGTCTCAGATTAAATCAGAGCGCTATAACGTTCTAATCCCGCCTCTAGATCAGCAATCAGGTCATCAACATCTTCTAACCCAATATGAACACGTATCAAGGTACCTTCGAAATTAGGATTGGCAACAGTTCTCAAGCTGTCAAAACTGCTTGGTTCGTTAGCTAGAATCAAACTTTCAAATCCACCCCAAGAGTAACCCATACTAAAATGTGTCATTCCATCAAGTAACGCTGTCGTCGCTTTGATATTAGAGTTGTTTAGTACAAAAGAGAACAAGCCATTACCGCCAGTAAAATCTCGTTTGAAGAATTCATGGCCTGGGCAAGACTCAAGAGCAGGGTGACGAACGTGGTTAACTTCAAGACGAGTCTCTAACCATTTTGCGACCTTCAAGCTGCTTTCTGCGTGTTGGCGTAGACGCACATCAAGAGTACGAATGCCGCGAAGCCCTAAATAAGCATCATCAGGTGAGACACATTGCCCCATTAAGTAACTTTGCTCTCTTAGTTGATCCCAGCATTTCTCATTGGCGACTGCCGTACCTAGCATCACATCAGAGTGACCCACGATGTATTTGGTCGCTGCTTGAATCGAGATATCAACACCAAAATCAAACGGTGAGAAGTTCACGCCAGCCGCCCAAGTATTGTCTAGCATAACGATGATGTCATGTTCATGAGCGATACGCGCTAGTGTTGGAATATCCTGCACTTCCATGGTGACAGAGCCTGGAGACTCAGTAAACAGCACCTTAGTGTTTGGCTTGATAAGGTCTTGGATACCTTCACCAATCGTTGGCTCGTAGTAAGTTGTCTCTACCCCCATCTTTTTCATGATGGTGTCACAGAAATCACGAGTAGGTTCGTAGCAGGTGTCAACCATTAAAATATGATCACCTGTTTCTACAAAAGAGAGAATGGCATTCGAAATTGCCGCTGTACCACACGGGTACAGTGCACAACCCGCGCCGCCTTCTACTTCAACCATCGCATCTTGGAAGGCAAAATGAGTGTTGGTTCCACGACGTCCGTAAAAAAGGGTCTTGTTAGCGCGGTTAATCGTAGCTTTACGCTTCTCTTCTACTGAGTTAAATACGACAGTTGAAGCGCGTTGTACTGGTGGGTTAACAACACCATTGGTCCACTTCTTATCACGACCGGCAGTGATAAGTTTAGTGGTTTTGTTCTCGGACATGCTGTGAATTCCTTATCAATCGGTTATGTCCTATTTAAAACATGCCAAGAGTGTTCAAAGCAAGAGCGGAGCGGGGATTTTTGCGCTTTTCTTACGATTTTTAACCTTTCACTCAGTTAACAGTGAAAGGTTAAAAATGATCGATGGGGAAACAACGAGCCATAATCGACTCATTGCTGGAATTATAGGAGTGGGTTGAACAAGTAGAACAGCCTCTCAAAGAAGCGATTACTAAGGTTTCTTTGCTCCCACTGTTCTAACTCTACAGAGTGGGATGAAGCGATATAAGATTTCTGCAGCTCAGACAGTTTTTGCGTGAAATGCACATCATCCACAGCCAGAGTCACTTCAAAGTTGAGCCACAAACTGCGCATGTCGATATTGACGGTTCCGATCAAGCAAAACTCTTCATCGATCACTACCGATTTGGTATGAAGAAGGCCACCGTAAAATTCATAGATCTTTACGCCAGCTTCAAGCAACTCGGTATAAAACGCACGAGAAGCCCATTTAACCATTAGTGAATCGTTATTGTGTGGAATGATCAGTTCTACAGTTACGCCGCGTTGAGCTGTCATCTTAAGTGTTTCGAGTAAGTCAGCACTTGGCACAAAATAAGGTGTAGTAATACGTACAGAATGATTCGCTTGATTGATGGCGATGGTCAGTACTTGTAAGATCAAATATTCCGGCATGCCAGGGCCAGACGGCACTACTTGAACCGGATGTTGTGTCATGATTTCTTCAACTGGGCATTCAGGTATATCAGGGAGAATGCGTTCACCAGTCTCAACTTCCCAATCCCAGCCGTGAATAGCGGATAACACATTAACGGTTGGCCCAGTCACTCTGACCATTACATCAATCCATTGACCAACGCCTGAGTTTTGTTTGAAGTGAGCCGGGTCAACCATGTTCATTGAACCCGTATAGGCGATAGTCTCGTCAATCACAATGATTTTGCGGTGTTGTCTTAAATCTAGGCGACGTAAGAAAATACGCCATGGGCTCACTTCTAGTGCTTGTACGACTTGAACGCCTGCGTCCTTCATCATTGACTGCCAGTGGCTTTTGAAAAAGCGAGGGCTACCGGCTGAATCGAGCAAAACTTTAACATCTACGCCACGTTTTGCAGCGCGAATCAGCGCAGAGGCAACCGAATCGGTCAGGCCACCTGGATGCCAAATATAGAAAACCATCTTGATACTGGTTTGTGCATTTTCTATATCTTCGATAATTGCGTGTAGGATCTCGTTTGGTGAAGATTGCAGCGATAGAGTGTTTCCACTGAGTGCAGGGATGCCCATTCGATTGTTACAAAGCTCGTCAATCTTATGGATAGGGGAGCCGACTTTCCCTGGTTGGTGAAGTTGGCAATCATTCAATTGACGGAACCAGTCGCCGAAAGGGGTAAACATACGATGAGCGCGTTCAGCCCTTTTTCTGCCTAGGTTTAGCTCACCAAAAAGGAAGTAACAAGCTACACCAACAATCGGGATAATGTAGATAACCATTAGCCAAGCAAGAGAAACGCTGACAGAGCGTCGTTTTAGTACAACACGAAACGTCACACCGGCTACGAGAACCCAGTACAAAACAACAGAGGCCAAAGTTAAAAAATGATAAAGCTTATCCACATTGAATACTCGAAAAAAGAGACACTTAGATAGTAATGCTATTTAACGGATATGGGAATTTAAGGAATCAACTATTTACAAAATAGAGCAAAAGATGTAAATAGGTTAAAGTTGTTAATTTTTGGTCAACTTAAGAAGAAAACGATTGTTTTGTATGAAAAGTCGGCATTTAACCATAAAAATTTACATCTTTAACGAAATTTGTACGGTATGCTCTTCCAATTTTATTCTTAAACTGGTTTACTTGCTAGACAACGAGCGTCAATCAAATCTTTTAGGTGTGTAAATTTATTTATACACCTTCCTTTTAAAGACGCCACCCAAAGCAAAACACAACATCACATAACACAAAAGTTTGGAGTACACGTGGCTACTAGTAATACAACCACAACACCCCGCGATACCTGGGGTTCGAAGTTAGGATTCGTAATGGCTGCAGCAGGTTCTGCTGTTGGCTTAGGTAACATTTGGAAATTCCCATACACAGCAGGCGAAAGTGGCGGTGGTGCATTCGTTGCCATTTACCTGTTTTTTGTAATTTTTATTGGTTTCAGTGTCATGCTGACTGAATTTGCGATTGGCCGTCATACGCAAAAATCAGCAGTAGGTGCATTTAAAACAACTGACCGTCGTTGGACGTTCGCTGGCGTTATCGGCGTATTCAGTGGTCTACTTATCATGGGTTTCTACCCAGTAGTAGGCGGTTGGTCAATCGCATACATCGGTAAAATTGCAGGTGGTCTTCTAGACGCACCAGAAGCAATTGGTGATAGCTTTGGTGGCTTTATCTCAAACCCAGTTCAACCACTAATGTGGATGGGCTTATACCTACTACTTAACGTTGTTATCGTTATGAAAGGTATCTCTGGTGGTATTGAGAAAGCAGGTAAGATCCTGATGCCGCTTCTTTTCATTATCCTTATTGTAGTATCAATCAAAGGCATTATGCTTCCGGGCGCGATGGCTGGTCTTGAGTTCCTATTCAGTCCTGACTTCTCTAAAGTAGACAGCAATGTAATCCTAGCCGCTCTAGGTCAAGCATTCTTCTCTCTAAGTCTTGGTATGGGTTGTATGATGACATACGGTTCTTACCTTAAGAAGAAAGAGAACCTAGTTCAGACAACAGCAATGGTAACCGCAATGGATACTGGTGTTGCTATTCTAGCTGGTGTTGCAATGTTCCCTGCAATGTTCGCGTTCGGTATGGAACCTGCAGCGGGCCCTGGTTTAGTATTCGTTGTTGTTCCTCAGCTATTCGCTGAAATGGGCGGCGTAGTTGGTCTTCTATTTGCTCTTATGTTCTTCGTTGGTTTGAGTGTTGCGGCACTAACATCTTCAGTATCTCTACTTGAAGTTGTGGTTTCTTACCTAATCGATGAGAAAGGCATGAAGCGTGTAACAGCGGTACTGTCTGCAAGTGTTGTAATGGCGATTCTATGTATCTTCGCTTCTCTATCACTTGGCGGCTTCGGTCCAACACTGTTTGATACTGGCGCGTTCGACATTTTCGACCTACTAACGGATAAGATTTTCCTAGCGGTTGGCGGTATGTTGGTATGTATCTTCGCTGGTTGGAGACTAAACCGTGCTGACCTAGAGAAAGAAATCACTAACGATGGTGAAGTATCTTTCCCACTATTCGGTCTATGGTACACGCTAGTTAAGTACATCATCCCAGTAGCTATCGCAATCGTTGCATTCATGGGTATCTCTTCTGGCTTCGACAGCGGTAAAGGTGCAATCATGCTACTAGGTATTGGTATTATTGCTGGCTCTGCGCTTATCTCTAAGAAGCTATAGTTTTAAGAAGCTACAATCGCGAGCTAAAGTAAGTTAAGAAACGGGAGCCAATGGCTCCCGTTTTTTTATTCAAATACTTAATTCTTATCAAAAAATAAAACATTACATTCACTAAAGTTATCCGTC
>NZ_JBFRTR010000092.1:0-14280 GCF_041474215.1 Vibrio sp. 10N.222.52.C12 | reverse complement strand
CTTAAGTGAACGGCATTAGTCCCAAGGGCTGCTTTTTAAAAGTATCAACTAAAGGTGTTGATTAACGCATAGTTACGAATTCTTCGCTGCCCGTTGGGTGAATCGCCACAACAGAGTCGAAGTCTGCTTTGGTTGCGCCCATCTTCATTGCAACGCCGAAGCCTTGAATCATTTCATCAACAGTGAAACCGATGCCGTGTAGGCCAACGACAGTCTCTTCTTCGCCAGCACATACTAGCTTCATCTTACAAGGTTGACGGTGCTTGGTGACTGCTGTGTACATCGCAGTGAAGCCAGATGTGTAAACTTTGATGTTGTCTTTGCCGTATTGCTCTTCTGCTTCTTGAGTCGTTAGACCAATAGTGCCGATAGGTGGGTGGCTGAATACAACAGTAGGGACTAGGTTGTAGTCCATTTTCGCGTTAGTTTGACCGTTGAATAGACGCTCAGAAAGCTGACGACCTGCTTTAACTGCTACAGGTGTTAGCTCGATACCGCCTTCCATGATGTCACCAACACAGTAGATGCCAGGAACGTTAGTCGCTTGGAATTCGTCTACCTTGATGTAGCCACGGTCGTTTGTCTCAACGCCAGTTGATGCAAGGTTGATAGCATCAGTCGCTGGGTGACGGCCGATAGCCCAGATTAGGTGGTCAACGTTTTGAGTGTTGCCATTTTCTAGGTGTAGAGTCAGCGTGCCGTCCGCTTCTTTCACTACTTCTTTAGGCACAGAGTGCGTGTGAAGTGTTGGACCTTCCGCTTCCATTACTTCAACCAATGTCTCGATGATCATTGGGTCGAAGCTACGAAGTGGTGATTCTTTACGACAGAATAGGTGTGTTTCTGTGCCAAGTGCGCTTAGTACGCCTGCGATTTCTACTGCGATGTAGCCTGCGCCGATAACAGCAACACGTTTAGGTTGCTCCATTAGGTCGAAGAAACCGTTTGAGTCGATGCCGTACTCTGCGCCTGGGATGTTTGGAATGGTTGGACGACCACCTACCGCGATCAGGATGTGATCTGCAGTGTAGTGTTCACCATTCACCTCAACCGTCTTCTCGTCAACGAACTTAGCAAAGCCTTTGATTACGTTTACTTTGTTGTTACCCAGTACGCGATCGTAAGATTGGTGGATACGACCAATGTACGCTTGGCGGTTTTCTACCAATTTGCTCCAGTTGAAGCCTTTTACGTCAACGTCGAAGCCGTAATCTTCAGAGTATAGATTGATCGCTTCAGCAACTTGAGCGCCGTGCCACATTACCTTTTTAGGAACACAACCAACGTTTACACAAGTACCACCAAGGTCTTGAGCTTCGATAAGTGCAACTTTTGCACCGTGCATTGCTGCGCGGTTTGCTGATGCGATGCCGCCTGAACCGCCGCCGATACAGATGTAATCAAAATGAGTCGCCATTACTTTCTCCATTTATTGAAGGTTGTAGTCACAGTGAGAGCACCGGATACCTACGTCCTATAGATTCTTAAATTGTCTAATTATTATATTGAGGGCAGATCGGTTGAACTCAATCTCCCTGTTTAAAATTTATTCGTCCACATCACAGTCTGTTGAAGATTCTTCAGTCTATGATATGGATTCGAGATTACTCGGGTACGATCCACTCTACTTTGAAATGACCGGTCGCCGGCGCAATTGCTTCCTTCAAGAATGGAAGAATCTCTTTCATTTGGCTTTCTAACTTCCAAGGCGGGTTAATCACGATCATGCCTGATGCTGTCATACCACGCTCGTTGGTGTCTGGTGATACGCCAAGTTCGATTTGTAGAATCTTGTTGATGCCTAAGCCTTCAAGGCCTTCGATCATGTCTTCGATGTCACAACGGTTTACTACCGGGTACCAAATTGCGTAGATACCGGTTGCCCAACGCTTATGGCTTTGAGCGATTGCTGTCACGACATCACGATACTCTTTTGCCAGCTCATAAGGTGGGTCGATCAGTACTAAACCACGACGTTCTTTTGGTGGCAGGCTGCCTTTTAAGCGCTTAAACCCATCTTCTTTGTAGATAGATACCTGACGATCACGGTGGAATTCTTGCTCAAGCAGCGGGTGATCGGCTGGGTGAAGCTCGGTCAGTACCATACGGTCTTGGTCGCGCAGGTGGGCACGTGCAACACGTGGTGAACCTGGGTAGTAGCGCAGCTTGTCGCCGTTGTTTAGCGTTGAGATAGACTCAAGGTAGCTTTGAATGTCTTCAGGAAGGTCTTTTTGCTCCCACACGCGTGCAATACCTTGTTTGTATTCACCGGTTTTTTCAGACCATTCATGCGTTAAGTCGTAACGACCTACACCAGAGTGAGTGTCATGGTAAACAAAAGGCTTATCCTTCTGTTTCAAAGAATTAAGAATAAGGCTCTGTACGATATGCTTTACTACGTCGGCATGGTTACCTGCGTGGAAGCTGTGGCGATAACTTAACAAATTAAACTCTCGTAACACTCTCGATTTAGAGTGTGGTTAGTGTAGGTGGGGTTAATCAGACCATTATAACCCTCAATGGACCATAAATTCTCGAACAATTCAGGAGCAGTCGTTCGCAATATGTGGTTAGTTATTGGTTCTACTATTGAAATTTGCCTTATTGGGCACTATTTAATAACTATTCGCAGGTGATTTTTTTAGGGCGAACCTGAGCCTGATGACTGTAAGACGACCTCATTATAAAAAAGACCAAAGTCTCTAAAGCCAAAGGAATGTTTATATGTCTAATCCGCTATTAACCTTCACGGACTTACCTCCGTTTTCACAAATCAAACCTGAGCACGTTAAGCCAGCGGTTGAGCAAGTGATTGAAGCGTGTCGCAACAAGATAGAACAAGTACTTGAAGGTAATACTTCGCCAAGCTGGGACAATCTAGTTGCTCCAATTGAAGAAGTGGATGATCGTTTAGGTCGCATTTGGTCACCTGTAAGCCATATGAACTCTGTCGTGAACAGTGACGAACTGCGTGAAGCGTATGAGAGCTGCTTACCTGTGCTATCTGAATACGGCACTTGGGTTGGCCAACACAAAGGCTTGTTCGAAGCGTATAAAGCGATCAAGGCGAGTGAAGCATTCTCTGCACTGAACCGAGCTCAACAAAAAACTATTACCGACGCACTGCGCGACTTTGAATTGTCGGGCATTGGCTTACCTGCAGATGAACAGCATCGTTACGGCGAGATCAGCAAGCGCCAGTCTGAGTTAGGCTCTCAATTCTCAAATAACGTGCTTGATGCAACCATGGGTTGGAGCAAGCAGATCACAGACGTAGCTGAGCTGGCAGGTATGCCTGAATCAGCACTGGCGGCAGCTCAAGCGGCGGCTGAGTCTAAAGAGCAAGAAGGCTACCTACTGACTTTAGATATCCCATCATACCTACCTGTGATGACCTACTGTGATAACCAAGAACTGCGTAAAGAGCTTTATGAAGCGTACGTAACGCGCGCTTCAGATCGCGGTCCAAACGCAGGTAAGTGGGACAACACTGAGATCATCACCGAGCAACTTAAGCTGCGCCACGAGATCGCGCGCATGCTTGGTTTCAGTACTTACAGCGAAAAATCACTGTCGACTAAGATGGCTGAGACGCCAGATCAGGTTCTTGGCTTCCTGAACGACCTAGCAGTAAAAGCAAAACCACAAGGTGAGCGTGAAGTTGAAGAGCTGCGTCAGTTTGCAGAGAAAGAGTTTGGTGTTTCTGAGCTAAACCTATGGGACATCGCTTACTACAGCGAAAAGCAGAAGCAGAACCTGTTCGAGATCTCTGATGAAGAGCTTCGCCCATACTTCCCTGAATCGAATGTGGTTTCAGGCCTGTTTGAGGTGCTTAACCGTGTGTTTGGTATGTCGGTAACAGAGCGTCAAGGCGTAGACACTTGGCATGAGTCAGTGCGTTTCTTTGATATCTTTGATGCGACTGGAACACTGCGTGGTAGCTTCTACCTAGATCTATACGCACGTGAACACAAACGTGGTGGCGCTTGGATGGATGACTGTCGTGGTCGTCGCATTACCGAATCTGGCGAGCTACAGACCCCGGTTGCTTACCTAACGTGTAACTTCAATAAGCCAGTTGGTGATAAGCCAGCACTGTTTACTCACGATGAAGTGGTGACCTTGTTCCACGAATTCGGTCACGGTATCCACCACATGCTAACGCAAGTAGAAGCGGGCGCAGTTGCGGGTATCAATGGTGTGCCTTGGGATGCGGTTGAGCTACCAAGTCAGTTCCTAGAAAACTGGTGTTGGGAAGAAGAAGCGCTGTCGTTCATCTCTGGTCACTTCGAAACGGGTGAAGCGCTACCAAAAGAGATGCTAGAGAAGATGCTAGCGGCGAAGAACTTCCAATCTGCGATGTTTATCCTGCGTCAGCTAGAGCTTGGTTTGTTCGATTTCACGCTACACACAGAATACGACCCTGAAGTGGGTGCTCGCGTACTAGAAACGCTAGCGGATGTTAAGTCTAAGGTGTCGGTACTGCCAAGCCTAGATTGGAACCGTTTCTCACACAGCTTTGGTCATATCTTTGCTGGTGGTTACAGCGCGGGCTACTACAGCTACCTGTGGGCAGAAGTGCTATCGGCAGATGCGTTCTCAGCATTTGAAGAAGAGGGTATCTTCAATACTGAAACGGGTAATCGCTTCCTGAACAACATCCTTGAAATGGGTGGCAGTGAAGAGCCAATGGAGCTGTTCAAACGCTTCCGTGGTCGTGAGCCACAAATCGACGCAATGCTGCGCCACGCGGGAATCAACGCATAATCACGGTAACTATCTAGTTTATTGCGAAAAGAGCCTCTAGTTAGAGGCTCTTTTTTTGTCTGTGCGTTATGCCAAGCAAGGCGAATCAATGTTATGGATTCACATTGCGGTTGATAGGGTTCTGCAATGAAATCAGTGTCTCTGTCGACTGAACTTCATCGATCGCTTGCAGCTTATCGATCAATACAAACTGCAGCTCTTCTATCGACTTACACATCAGCTTTACAAAGATATTGTAAGCACCAGTGGTGTAGTACGCCTCAACCACTTCGTCTAAGGCATTCAGCTTAGCGATCGCCGAGTGGTAATCTTTGGCAGCATTAAGGTTGATGCCAATAAAGCAACACACGTCGTAACCCAGTTTTTTGGTGTTTACCACAACTTCCGTTCGCTCGATAATGTCTGCCGATCTCATCTTTTCGATGCGAACGTGAATCGTCGCAGGGCTGACATCGAACTGCTTTGCCATTTCAGCGTAAGGAGTTCGTGCATCTTCCATCAAGGTTTTGAGAATGGCACGGTCTAGATCATCTAGACGAGCTGTGGTTGTGGACATGCATAATCCTTAGGTTGAATGAAAAACATACCGGCTTGAGTACACATCATAGCCAAGGGTGATAATATTAGCAGTAACTATAGGGTTAGGGTGAATTCAGTGCGATTTTCGTTATTTTTTATTGTGATGTGTTGGAGTGTTTTTGCTTCAGCTCAGGCAAAAGATGTGTTGGTTATTCACTCTTATCATCAAGGCTTTTTCTGGACAGATGATTTCCATAAAGGACTATCTGATGAGCTCGATCGCGATGGGTTATCTTACCGGGTTGTTTATCTCGATACCAAGCGAACTCAAAACGCTGAATACTTAGAGCGAATTTATCAGCTATACCGCACTAAGCTGTCGCATGAAGAGTTTGCCGCTGTAGTCGTCAGTGATAATAACGCCCTCAATCTGATGAAACGCTTAGCGCCCGAACTCAATGGCACGCCCGTTATTTTTGGTGGCATCAACAATTTTTCTCCGCAAATGATTGAAGGCTTGCACGCAACCGGTATCACTGAAGATATTGATATGGCGAGCAATATTGAGCTGATCAATCGACTTCAATCGACGGTTAAAAAAGTTTACGTGGTTACCGATCACTCGGTAACGGGTGAAGCTATTCGCGCTCAAGTGGATTTATTTCTACAAAAACGCCCTGAGTTTTCTGGGATGGTGGAGCAATATACGCCTGATTCTTATCAAGAACTGATGACGTTCGCGCAACGCGCTGATCTAACTAAAAGCTTGTTGTTCTGGGCCTACTACCGCGACATCAATGGTCGGGTCAGCAGCAAAGAAGACTGGCGTCAGCTCAACAAAAAAACTCAGATGCCATTGTATATTGTGCATGATTTAGGACTTGGGTTTGGTGCGATTGGTGGCGTGATCCACAGTGGAGAAACGCAAGGTCGAGACACGGGGCGCGTGCTGTTGAGCGTGCTGAACAATCCTAAGGCTCCATTGCCATTGGTGGTTGCTGGCGCGCCAGAAATCAAACTCGATTACCAACAGATCTCACGTTGGGATTTGGGTGCAGAGAATGAAGCCTCAGTAACCTTCCTCAATAAGCCGAAGTCATTCTTAATGCGCTATCGCGATGAAATTCGCACCATCGGTTTAATGTTCTTGAGCATGTCGTGTGTTATCGCGGTGTTGGTGTATTACCTTAACCGTCTGAAGAAGAGCGAACGTGCAAGTCGCCAAAGCCAACGACTGTTGGAGTCGATATTTGATCAGAGCCTGCAATTTATGGGCATCATTGATAAGGGTGGCGTGCTGCTGTCGAGTAACAGCAAGTTACATGAGCTGCTTTATAATCAAGGCTATAAACTGGGAACGCCGCTGCAACAACACCAACATTGGGAAAGTTCTGCGCGAGAAGTGCTAGCCGAATATTTCATCGCAAAAAGTGAGCACCCAGCCTTACGATTTGAAGCCGAGGTGTGGTGTCGAGATCGCGGTGCGATGGTGTTGGATATTTCATTGAAGCCGATGCCGGGCAGTGAAGACGAAGACATTCAGTTTCTCTTTGAGGCGCGCGACGTGACCTCACGTAAGCTTGCTGAGAATAAGCTGTTCCAACGTGAAGCAAACTTGAAGCTGTATTACGACAAACAGCCGGTGATGATGATTACGCTCGATGGCAATAATCGCATTCAACAAGTGAACCAGTTTGCCGAAGAGCTTTTGGGATACCCTCTCGATCAGTTGTTGGGCCATCGCCCTAGAGAATTCTATGTTGATGAGAACGCGATGATTCCTCGCCATATCTTGCTGCAACCTCAGCATAAGATTCGTGGTGTGTGGCGTCGTGATATCGAATATCGCCATGCCGACGGCAGCAAGAGCTGGATTCGTGAAAATATCCGCCCGTTGGTGGAGTCTGATCAGCTGTTGATTGTGGGTGAAGACATCACCGAAACGCACGAGCTTTCTGAAAAGCTAGAGTATCAGGCTCGCTATGACCTACTGACTGACACCTTTAACCGCAACCACTTTGAGCAAGAGCTGCAAAAGGCGCTGAAAGAGGTTGAGAGCCACATGCGAACTCACGCAATGTTGTTCCTAGATTTGGATCAGCTGAAAGTGCTGAACGATACCGCAGGACATGAAGCGGGTGATGCTGCGATCTTGTTTAGCGCCAAACTGCTAGAAGACGTACTGCCTTACAATGCGGTGTTAGCGCGAATGGGTGGTGATGAGTTTGCTGTGCTGATGAAAGACTGTACTGAACGAGATGCGGTGAATGTGTGTCGCAGTATTATCTCGATGATGAGTGAGAATCCATTCTTGTGGGATGATATTCGACTCAACCTGACGTGCTCTATCGGTATTCGATTGATCGACCATACAGCAGCTTCACCACAGATGGTGCACGCTCAGTCGGATGCAGCTTGTCATGCCGCTAAAGAAGAAGGTCGCAATCGCTATCATCTTTACCATCAAGATGATGAAGACCTGCGTCGTCGCCATCTTGAGATGGAGTGCGTTAACCTAGTGCATGAGGCCTTGGCTAACGATCGCTTAGAGTTGTTTGCGCAGCGAATTCTTGGCCTAGATGAAGACAGCGATAAAATGCACTTTGAAATCTTGGTCCGCATCAAGAACATCCAAGGGGAATACATCTCCCCGGGGATCTTCATGCCAGCCTCAGAGCGTTATAACATCGCGCATTTGATTGACCGCCAAGTCGTCAGTCAAACCTTGGGTTGGTTGGAGCAACGCCCTGAGGTTATTGAGGAACTGGGGATGTGTTCAATCAATCTTTCCGGTCACTCGATGGGTAACCGTGAGTTTGTCGAATTTTTGATAGATAGCCTGAGCGATTCATCGATACCGTGTCATAAGATTTGTTTAGAGATCACCGAAACAGCGGCCATGAGTAACATGAAGCAGGCGATCAAGTTCTTCACTCGAATCAAAGAGCTTGGCTGCATGATTGCATTGGATGATTTTGGCTCAGGGCTATCGTCATTTGGCTATCTGAAAAAGCTGCCTGTCGATATTGTGAAGATCGATGGCTTGTTTGTACGTGATATTGATGTGAATGAGATGGACCATGTGATGGTTCGCTCGATCAATGATCTTGCCAAGCAGATGGGCAAGCACACCGTGGCTGAGTTCGTTGAAAATACCCAGATTATCGACAAGCTTATCGAACTGGGTGTGAACTACGCGCAGGGCTACATCATAGGGCGACCTAAGCCACTCGCAGAGCTTGTTGAAGAGTTAAGACAAGAGCGAGAGACAGAGCCATTGGTTTAGGTAAGCCGACTTTAGCTGGGAATACTTTTCACCGCTAATATGTATTGTTGAGGCAATCAGGTAAACTGGTTGCCTCTTTTGTTTTGAATACTACTGTCTGTTGGAGACGACCTTGCAACTACAACTGATTTGCGAAGATGCTACCCAAATCGATCATTTGAATGACTTAGCGACCCGCTGGAACTTATCTCATGATGAAAGCAGTGATTTTGCTTTGGTACTGACTAGTGAGCGACTTGAGCTACGTAAAGTCGATGAGCCTAAGCTTGGCGCTATCTTTGTTGATTTAGTGGGAGGCGCTGTTGGTCACCGACGTAAGTTTGGCGGTGGTAAAGGTCAGGCGATTGCCAAAGCAGCTGGTTTAAACAAAGGCGCAACGCCAACTATTCTTGATGGTACTGCAGGCTTAGGGCGCGATGCGTTTGTGTTGGCTTCTCTAGGTTGTAAGGTGCAAATGGTCGAGCGTCACCCCGTTGTGGCTGCACTGCTTGATGATGGCTTGCAGCGAGCGCAACAAGACCCAGACATCGGTGGTTGGGTAAGTGAGCGTATGAAGCTGATTCACGCATCCAGTCACGATGCGTTGGATAAGCTCAGCAACGATCCTGACTTCGAACAGCCAGACGTGGTGTACCTCGACCCAATGTACCCACACCCAGAGAACAAAAAGAAATCGGCTCTGGTCAAAAAAGAGATGCGCGTATTCCAATCTTTGGTGGGTGCCGATCTGGATGCTGATGGCCTATTTGAGCCAGCGATGAAGTTGGCATCGAAGCGAGTTGTGGTTAAAAGACCGGATTACGCAGCTTGGTTAGACGAGCAAAAACCGAGCATGGCGATCGAAACCAAAAAGAACCGTTTTGACGTCTATGTGAAAGCATCAATGACTTAATTGAAGCATCAATAACTTAGATACACGCTAAGAAAATTTCCCGTCATAAATACGATAAATTGCCATTTAACACTTGCGATAGTCGCGTTACAGATGTATATCTAACTAAGAATCATTATTATTCTTAGCTGGAGTTGAAGCATGGCTAAACGCTTTTGTAAGTTAAACCGTCGAGATATCACCGAACACTTGGGCGAGATCCACAGCTTGGTGACTGAACCTAAGTTCGTGTGTCGTTCTTGCGCGCGTTCTTCGGCGGATCAAGCTAATCTATGCAAACCCACCGCAATTCCACCTCTTGGTTGTCAAAACAAACCCGTTGAAGAGAAAGTCGCATGCGGCCTGCTAGCGGAAACATTACCTGCACCAGAACTGTCGCTTGCGGAAATCAACGAGGCAATTGAACCGAGCGTACAAATGTTCGATCCAGCCGCCGCTGATATGGCCCCTGAGCTTGCCAAAAAAGAAGCCGCACAGAAAAAAGCCAAGCTGAAAAAACTGATGGCGAAGGCGAGCGGTGATGAGAAAGCTGAACTCAAACAAGCGAAGAAAGCGGCTAAGAAACAAGAGAAGTACAATAAGAAACTGGCGAAGATGATTAAGAAGCAGCAAAAGCTGTTTAAGAAAAGTCAGAAGCTGGAAAGTGAATTGGAACGAATCAACCTACAACTTGATGATGTTGCCTTCACTGAAACCAAGACTCAGGTAGTGAGCCACAATCAAATCCACTGAAGTTGATTTGAATGGTTTATTGCTACAGCGATGATTTAAAAAGAGCGACCTTAGGTCGCTCTTTTGCTTTTTGGGGTTATCCGAGCTGACTCATGTAGCTCGTTCAAATCAGCTAAGCGTTGCTTGCGGATCTTGCTACGCGCTTCTTCACCCACGTCTCATTGACGAATAAAGAGAATAAGATAACGGCGCCACCAATAGACAAGCGAACCAAATCGACATCTCTGTTCCAAATCAGGATATTCACCACCAGACCAGCAGGAACCAAGGCATTGTTCATCACTGCCAGCGCGCCAGCATTCACCATGCACGCGCCTTTATTCCACATAAAGTAACCCAGCCCCGACGCAATCAAGCCAAGGTAGATCAGGATTCCCCATTGAAGTGTGGTGGTGGGCAGTTTCTCTGGGTTGCCTAGTAGCATGAAAGCCACTGACGCGACACATAGCGCCCCTAAGTAGAAGTAACCAAATACGGTTCGCTGAGGTAATTCAGTCGATTCCTTCTCCATCACTACCTTGTAGCCCACCTGACCAATAGCAAAGCACAGGTTCGCGCCTTGCACGACGAGGAAGCCAACTAAAAAGTTCTCATTGATGCCTGCAAATTTAATGAATACCGCGCCCAATACCGCAATTGCCGCAGTCACTAAGTACCACGGAGAGAATTGCCCTTTGAGGAAATCATAAATAAGCGTGACGTAAATTGGGGTAAAAACGGTAAACAAAAGGACTTCAGGAACGGATAGCAGTAAGAAAGATTGATAGTAGAAGCAGTACATCAGGCCAAGCTGGATACCACCAATTGCCATCAATTTAGCGATCAGCTTACGCGATACGCCGCGAAACTTTAGGAAAGGAAGAAATACGACGCCGGCAAGGGCAACACGCATTAAAACAGAGAACCAAGAATCAACCTGACCCGCAAGGTAAACGCCGATCAGGCTAAAGGAGAAGGCCCATAGGAGGGTAACACCAGCTAAATAGCTCATAGTAAAACTTCGTTAATAAGATATGAGCTGTATGTTACCTAACCTTAAATCATTAGTCTTCTGAATCTCTTAGAGGCACGACCAGCATATCAACCGGAGAGGCGTTGATCAGTTGGCGTGTTGAAGAGAGCAGCTTGCTCCAAAAGTCTTGATGGTGACCGCAAACCACGAGATCAACATTGAACTCGTTGATGGTGTCACACAGCTCATGACTCAAATCACCACTGCCTACTAGGGTATGGGTGATCGGGTATTGGGCGTGCTCCGCAAAATTTTGCAGCTGAATACGAGACGCTTCCATCGCGTTGTGCTGGGTTTCGGCCATGTTGATATCAATCAGGCCGGTATACAGCTCTGCGTAGTTAATATCGATATGGATAAAAGAGACTTTGGCTTCCAATGGCTTAGCCAATGCTACCGCTTTATCCACAATTAATTTGCTGTCTTCTGATAAATCGACCGCGACCAAAATATGTTTGTAACTCATATCGCTACCTCCTTTATTCATTGTCTGATTTAAGATTAGCACTATGCGATGGCTTTTTTTGCTGAAGTGATCTCATATCCACTGTCTTGCGTAATGACAGCTCGAAATATTGGTTAACTAATGGCCTGCGAGATATTCATTAAATAGTGATATAGTAGAGAAAATTGAGGATGTAATTAGGAGTCTTAAATGCTGTCAAAAACTATGGTTGAGCAACTGAATGATCAAATTAACCTAGAATTTTTCTCATCCAATCTATACTTACAAATGAGTGCTTGGTGTGAAGACAAAGGATTTGAAGGTGCAGCAGAGTTTCTGCGTGTTCATGCAGTAGAAGAAATGGAACATATGCAGCGTCTTTTCACTTACGTAAGCGAAACAGGTGCAATGCCAATTCTGGGTTCGATTGAAGCACCGAAACACGAATTCGAAAGCCTTGGTGCAGTGTTCCGTGAAACTTATGAACATGAGCAGATGATTACTGAAAAGATCAACAAACTGGCTCACGTTGCTTTCAGCACACAAGACTACTCAACCTTTAACTTCCTGCAATGGTACGTTGCAGAGCAACACGAAGAAGAGAAGTTGTTTAAAGGTGTATTGGATAAGCTAGAACTTGTTGGTGAAGACGGTAAAGCACTGTTCTTTATTGATAAAGACCTAGCGCAATTGGCAAAAGATGGTTCATCTTCAATTATGGAAGCTCCTGCCGTTTAGGTAGTACGAAAAAGACACTGATTATCTTTTTCTTTTGAGTTTTCTTATGAAGATGTAGGGAGGAAAGGATGATCAGCGGCGACACTATTCTATTTGCACTAATGGTTGTGACTTGCGTGAACTGGGCGCGTTATTTTACTGCGCTAAGAACGCTCATTTATATTATGCGAGAAGCGCATCCTCTACTTTATCAACAAGTAGACGGAGGCGGTTTTTTCACAACCCATGGCAATATGACCAAACAGGTTCGCCTGTTCAGTTACATCAAAAGCAAAGAGTATCACCATCATCATGACGAAGTTTTTACTTCGAAGTGCGATCGCGTAAGACAGTTATTCATACTCTCTTCCGCTCTGCTAGGTGTAACCTTGCTGTCTTCTTTCATCGTCTGAGTTTTTAGTACGTGTGAAGTAGAGCTTAGGTTCTGGTGTGAAGCTTCGGTTGTTGGTTCGCTAAGTTAAGTAGTGGTTTTGCTGCTGTCTGCTAATTGTACAATTGAACATCAATTGCAAAGTTTAAAATTGCCGCTAAAATAGCGAGCAATTAGTAAGGATGTGCTGTTTATGCACATCCTTTTTTATTGATGGCATTTCGAGAACAGGGTGTACTCGGGCTGCAAAAGTGAAGAAAAGCAGAACCACATGAGTGAAAAATTTGATGTAATCGTAATTGGTGCGGGCGCCGCAGGCTTAATGTGTGCTGCGGAAGCTGGTAAACGTGGCCGACGAGTGCTGGTGGTTGATCATGCAAAGAAACCAGGCAGAAAAATTTTAATCTCAGGTGGCGGTCGTTGTAACTTCACTAACTATGATGTTTCAGCCAACAACTTCCTGTGTAACAACCCTCACTTCGTGAAGTCAGCTTTATCTCAATACACCAACTGGGATTTTATCTCGATGGTGAGCAAGTACGGTATTGAGTTCGAAGAGCGTGATCACGGCCAGTTGTTCTGTGTGAATGACCACACAGCAAAAGATATCGTGAGCATGCTGCTTGACGAGTGTAAGCAGGCGAAAGTCGAACAACGCTACCGTTGTGATGTTCACTCCATCGAAAAAACAGACGCTGGCTTCAAGATGCACCTCAATACCGACGAAGTTGAGTGTGACTCACTGGTTGTGGCGACAGGTGGTTTGTCGATGCCTAAGCTGGGCGCAACGCCATTTGGCTACAAGATTGCCGAGCAATTTGGTTTGTCTGTGATGCCAACTACCGCAGGCTTAGTACCATTTACTCTGCATAAAGAAGATAAAGAAGATTTCGCTGAGCTTTCAGGAATCGCGATTCCTGCTGAGATCACCGCGCAAGACGGAACCTTGTTCAAAGAAGCGTTGCTGTTTACTCACCGCGGCCTATCGGGTCCTTCAGTTCTGCAAATTTCTTCTTTCTGGAAAGCGGGTCAGTCGGTTTCGATTAATCTAGTACCTGAAGTCGATGTGGCTGAACTGCTGGCTAACTCTCGCGAGAAGCACCCAAATCAGAGCCTGAAAAACACCTTGGCGAAAGCACTGCCGAAGCGTTTTGTGGAAGTGTTGATTGACCGCAAAGAGCTGGAAGACAAGCCGCTCAAGCAGTTCAATGAAAAACAGCTGAACGACATCGTAGATCACCTAGAAAACTGGAAAATCGCGCCAAACGGCACCGAAGGTTACCGTACTGCCGAAGTAACTCTAGGTGGCGTGGACACCAATCACCTATCTTCAAAAACCATGGAATGTAAGACGGTTTCTGGCCTCTACTTCATCGGTGAAGTAATGGACGTAACAGGTTGGTTAGGAGGATATAACTTCCAATGGTGCTGGAGCTCTGGCTTTGCAGCAGGCCAGTGGGTTTAAGCTTTGAGCCTATCCATTAGATTTTAAATTACATAAAAATGGCGAGTCATAGGA
>NZ_JBFRTR010000091.1:0-84448 GCF_041474215.1 Vibrio sp. 10N.222.52.C12 | reverse complement strand
ACTTGACGGTGACGCCAGTGAATGATGCGCCGGAGCTGACAGGCGATCTGTTGGGTGAAATGGATGAAGCAGGCAGCTACACCATCACGGCGGCAGATCTTGGCTACACGGACGTTGACGATACGGACACAGGCGTGAGCTTCACGGTCAGCAACGTGAGTAACGGCACAATCTTAGTGAACGGCGTCGCGTCGAGCAGCTTTACGGTGGCGCAGTTGGCGGCGGGTAAAGTGACGTTTAAACATGACGGCAGCGAAACCACGTCGGCGTCTTTCGATATTAACGTTGAAGACGGCAACGAAGATGGCAGCACACCGGTAGACAGCACGTTCAACTTGACGGTGACGCCAGTCAACGATGCGCCTGTAGCCATCAGTGATTCTTACAAAAACGTTCAAGAAACCATATTGCTCACTGAGTCATTCGAAAATATGGCAAACCCAGCGGGTTGGACGGTTGTTTCTAAAGACCCATCAGAGGTATGGGACTTTACTAATGGTATAGAGATTGAGCGAGACGGCTTAATTGTTGATGCTACCGACGGTGATTTTTACGCAGAGCTAGACCCACATAAAAACACGGTGATGACGACATCAATTGATACGTCGGATCAAGACTCTTTGAGGGTAGAGTTCGATTATAACCCTCGCCAAGACGGCAACTCGTCGTCTGATATGACTTTTACTGTTGGGAATACAACTATTACGCTGCATGCGGATGGAACAGTGACTGCTCCAGAAGGCATTTCTGTAACACTAGATGGTCCGGATAACAAAGGTTGGTATGAAGCAAATGCTGAGTTTGATGTTAGTAGTGATGCTACTTTAATCGCTTTTGCTGGTGCGGGTAAATCTGATTCGCTTGGTGCGTTCATCGATAACATTACAGTTACCGGAATAGATGCACCCAAACTCATAACGGAAGAAGATCAGGCTCTTACTATTAGTGGTAGTGAGCTGCTAGCCAATGATTTCGATGTTGATGGGGATGACATAACCATTTTTTCTGTCAACGCAACCGATGCTACAAACGGTTCTGTTCAGCTGATAGATGGCAATGTCGTGTTTGAACCTAACCAAGACTTCAATGGTGAAGCGACTTTCGAATACACCATTGTTGATACTCATGGTGAAAAAAGCACTACGACAGTGACCGTTAATGTAACACCAGTAAATGATGACCCTATCGCGAACGATGATTCAAGAGAATTAGGTGATAACCTGATCGTCAATGGTAGCTTTGAAGACTATGAATCGGTATCAAATGCCGGTTGGGGTTCTCGAATCGACCAACTAGATGGTTGGTCCTACGATGCAAGAACTGGTGCTTTAGATTCAGTTCAAGAAGGCTATGCTGTTGATGAAACAGACGGCGATCGTATGATTGATATGGAAGGTAACGGTGACAATGTAACCCTTACCCAACAAATTCAAGGTGTGGAAAGCGGTACCCTATACCAACTGTCTTTTGATACGGCAATGTACGAAAGATTGCCGAGTGCTGAGCTTGAGGTCATTTGGAACGGCGAAGTCATTGCTACGATCACCCCTGAAAGCAACATAATGCAAACTCAGTTATTGGAATTATTAGGTGGTAGTGGAGATGGTTCAAATACCCTTTCATTTAGAGAAGTTGGTACTGAAGGCGACAAGAGTGGGACTTATCTAGACAATATCAAATTTCAAAAAGTGATTAAAAGCCTTCAGACACAAGAAGATATAACTCTCGATATCCCTAGTAGCGAGTTACTTTCGAATGATTCTGACGTTGATGGTGATACGTTAATTATTTTAGATAGTTTAGTGATTGATCCAACATACGGTCAGGTTGAGTTAATTGAGCTACAAGATGGTTCTCAAACCGTTCGTTACACTCCAGCGGATGACTTCAATGGTATCGCTACGTTTACTTACACAGTTTCTGACGGTAAAGGTGGTACTGATACCGCCGTGGTTACGATTAATGTCACTCCAGAAAATGATGCCCCAATATTTGTCAAAGATGGAGTGCCGATTGGCGATACTGATCAAATAAGCGTATCGACTAAAGAGGATAACTCTGTATCTGGTAAGGTTACTGCAACTGATATTGACGACACTGACCTGACTTACACGGTGAGCCAACCTACAAACGGTAGTGTTGAGATCGACCCTGAAACTGGCGAGTGGAAGTACACTCCGAACAACGAGTTTGATGGAGATGATTCATTTGTTGTTACCGTGTCGGACGGTAACGGTGGTACAGATACGGTTGTAGTGAATGTTGATGTATTACCTGTCGCCGAGCTAACTGTTAAGGCAGGCCAACCAGTGACAGAAGCAGAAGAAGCGTTCCTATCTTTTGAAATCAACCTAGATGAGCTTGTCTCTGAGAACGTTGGTCTTGCTCTTACACTAGGGGCGGCAGGGGATTCTGCAACTAAAGGTGTCGATTACGAAGACAATATTTACGTTAAAGATGGACAAGATTATAAAGCGCTTTCAGAGCAGGAGCTTGCCGATCTAATTATTGCTAGCGGCTCGGGTAGCTTAGAAGTCTTCATCAAGGTTCTTGATGATAAATTGCTTGAGGGTGAAGAGACTGTAACCCTAAAAGCTAGCTCAACTAGCGAGTTTGTTGAAAATGACAAACAGGACTCAGATACAGCTAAGATTGTCGATGAGACAGACACAAATGATAAAGATACCGTTACAGTTGGGCTGACTGGTCCCGATTCAGTTATTGAGGGTGATAAGACAAGCCCATTTACGATTACGCTAAGTGAGCAAGTGCCTGAAGATAGTGTGGTTACTCTTCAGTACTCTTACACAAACGCGAGCAATGAAGATATTGTTGAAGTTATAACTGTAAACGTAGACGCAAATACAAATACAGCGACCTTTGAGATTCAAACTGAACAAGACAACGAATACGAAGTCGGACAAGAGTTTAACGTTAGTGTTGTATCCGTAACTCAAGATGGTACCGATGTATTTGAGAAGCTAGATACGTCTAGCGCTGATAAAAATGTAGCTATTGACGACAGCCATGATAACCCGCCAAAAGCTGAAGACTTCTCTATTTCTCTCAATGCAGATGGCTCTTCGCAAGTTATTTTCGATACCGGAATGGGAGCTATCGAAGGAGATGGTACAGACCATATTTCTGATGACGAAGATGATAACGATAATGACGCAGATACAAATCTCGGTGTGATCATCACAGAGCTACCTGATTCAGGAACTCTTTACTATGTCGATGGTAATAACAAGGTTGAAGTGGTAGTTGGGCAGACGTATGCAGATCCTAACAACATCGTTTATGAAGATGACCAAGAATCAACAGGCTTCTTCTTAGGTGTTGATGATACATCCACATTAGATAAAGGCCCTCATAGCACTGCAGAGTTTCATAACTGGGGTGATGAAGTAGATGCGTATACTCGCGAACTGAAGTTTGATAATGGTGATGTCGTCACCATTACCTCGGAAGGTCGAAATAACGTTGACGCCAAGCCTTTAGTACAGAACAACAGCCAGCAAGGCCATATGGGTTTCGGTATTGTATCGACTAATCGCGGTATTCACCAAGATGAGGTAATCAACATTGATTTCTCTTCTCGTCCAGCGGACTCAGTAACGGTTGGTCTAAGCGGTTTGGGTGGCTGGTTTGCCCCAAATGCTGATGATAGTGTTCAATCAAGAGCCGAGATTACAGTCACCTTTGATTATGGTAATGGTGTCACAGAAGACAAAACCTTCCTTTATGATGACACCCACAATAATCAAAATGTCACGATTGTCGCTCCTGAAGGTGCTGAGATTGTTTCGGTGGAAGCAAGCACACAAGGACCAGGTAACTGGGAGCTGACTTCTCTTGAAGCTAAGGCGTCAGATTCATTCGAATATAAAGCGGTAGACAGTGATGGTAACGAAAGTGAAGTTAAGACAGTTACTATCGATAAGTCTGGTGACCTGAATGCGAATAACGATCCGCAAGGCTTCGAAGTTAAACTGGGTGAGTTCAGTGAAGACAACGACTCTCCATGGTCGGCTGAAGGTGCTGAGCTGAGTGCCAGCTTCAATGGCCAAGATAAAGACTTTGCACACAGCGGTATTAAGATTGGTGTTGCCGGCAAAGTGGGTGGATTGGGTGCTCAGATTGAATATGATCGTGCAGAACAGCAATCTGAGAAGTTTGAAATCAATTTAGATAGCCCTGCGACTCAGTTTACATTTTCAGTATCTAACTTGTTTAAAAACGAAGGTAATGACGGTGATTTCACTGATAACCATGAACAAGGCAGTTGGGTAGCGTACCTCAATGGCGTAGCGGTTGCAGGTGATACGTTTATTGCTGAAGACGGTAACAATAAAGGTACTTACGAAATAACACCGCTTACTCCTGATGGTACGCCAATCGCATTTGATACTGTGGTATTTGAAGCAACTGAGTATTCCAACCAAGCAACGCATGATAATGATGCGTCAGATTACTTCCTAACTGGTTTTAAAGCCTCTAGTGAAGGCGCATATGCAGTGAATCAAGGCGGCATTCTTGAGATTCCAACATCGAAGCTTGCTGGCATTATCGGTTCTGAGCTTCTAAATAACGATATCGATTCAGATGGCGACAATCTACGTATTACCTATGTATACGGTGAAACGGAAGGTAATGCGTATATCAAAGACGGCATCGTATACTTTGATTTAACTGGCGATGATTTTGTCGGTGAAACAACGTTTAAATATCAGGTTACTGATGATAATGGCCAAATCGCGAGTGCTGAAGTTAATGTTATCGTCAACCCTTTACCGACTCCTTCTAGTGTTGCGTCTGTAGACCTGCTAGCAGACTCAGTAGTTGAAGGTGATGATCTTGGCTTTAAAGTAATTCTGGATTCAAGTGCACTTGTTGAGTCTGTATTGGACGTTACTTTTGGTAAGAACACGGATGCTGCGAATGATTCGGGTGAAGAAAAAGATCTCGACTTGAGTCAGGTTCGTTTTACTAATGGCGTCACCTATGATCAGCAAAGTGGAAAACTGATTGTCCCAATTGGAGTGAAGGACTTTGCAATCTTGATTCCGACAATTGATGACAGTCTCCATGAGATCGCTGAAACCTACACCGTGACTGTTGATGGTGAATCTGCAGTGGGCAGCATTACTGATAACGATGAAGCTCCAACTATCGATACAGTGAGCAACGCGGTTAATCCAAATAATGAACAAGTAATTGAAGGCGATGTAGCTGTCTTCACCGTGAACCTAGTTAGCACAAGCAGTCAAGAGACTCGATTTGATTGGTCGTTAAACTCCGGTTCAGCTGAGCTCGGTGATAACAAAGATTTCACCAACAACGTAGAGTTCACTGAGGGCGTGACGCTTGTTAATGGTCAGCTTGTTGTGCCTGCGGGAGTAACGTCGTTTGACATCAAGGTACCAACTAACGATGACGGCATTGATGAGTTAAATGAGAGTTTCACGCTCGAAGTGGGTGGCAAGCAAGGTATTGCAACGATCATCGATAATGATGAAGCACCGCAAGCACAGGACTCACATGTCATTGGCGATGAGGCACAAGCCCAAGGTTCATCGATTACGTTTGAGTGGGCCGATTTCAACGTTTCTGATGCAGATTCTAGTGAATTGTCGATTGTTATCACTAGTGCTCCAGGCGCGGGTGATATGTATCTGTACAACGAATCTACTGATGAATGGGTTCTGTTAAATACTGAAACGATTGGCACAGGAGTATCAGTAAGCCAAGAGCAGGTTGAACAAGGTTTCTTGATATTCAACCCAGTAAGCTATGAATCTAGTACGTCAATGTCTGATGAAGAGAATGTAGTAACTGGTAATAATCAACAAGATTATGCTGAGTTTAACTACCACAGTTCGGACGGCATCAACACCAGCTCTAGCACGACGATGTCGATTGATATTCGCCCTGATACGACGCTTGCCAAGTTAGTAGTAGATACACCAAATGTAGATTTAGATGAAGGTTTTAAGTTAGAGCAATGGGAGAACCTAGACTTTGATTACAACAATGGTAGCGGTGTCGCTCCGGACGTTGTTGAACAAGCTATCGAGTCTGCAGGTGCTGCCAACACTTCAGAAGTCACACAGACGCCAGACTTTGGCACTCAGAACTCTCCAGCTATCGAAAACATTTCGAGCAAACTTACTGGTTTGGTATTCCTAGTTGCTGGTGAGTCATACGTGTTTAGTGGTCATGCAGATGATTCATTTAGACTTGAAGTCGGTGGTGAAACCATGGCCTCTCAAACTTGGGGTGGAGGTGGTACCTATGAGTCTTCAGCCTTTGTACCATCGGCATCAGGTTGGTACACAATTACTGCATTCCACGACAACGAGGCTGGTCCAGGTAATGCCACTATCAGTGTCGCAGTTGGTGGCAATGAACCCGTAGACTTTAACACGGACAACTTTGATATTGTTCCTGATGTAAGTTCGCTTGAGGATAAAGTTAATATCGGGACACAGGTTGAACATGAATCCTTAGAGGGTGGTTATTACCCAGCGTTCGATATTAATGAAGGGCTGGAAGATACCTTTATCAATGTCTCTAAGATCACTACGCAGCTTGTTGATACCGATGGTTCAGAGACGTTGAGACTCGTCGTGTCTGGTTTACCTGAAGGTTCAATTGTTAAACTTGGAGATCAGGAGCTTGTTGTTAATGCTGATGGTGAAGTTGATATATCTGCTTGGTTAACATCAAATGGTACTGCCGAAACAGTGCTCGCTGATCTGATGATTCAGGTTGATGAGCCAGGCACTTATAGCGTTAAGGTTGAAGCTATTTCAGACGAGATTGTCGGCGATACCAGTGAGATTTCGAATGGGGCCTTCGAGCTAATTGTCCATCCAGTACCTGTTGGACCAGATGCTGAAAGTAAGGAAGCCTTTGGACAGGAAGATACTATTTTAGTGCTATCGATTGATGATTTTGGGATTGAGTCTGGCAACGATGTAGTGATAACTCATCAACCACTCGATGGAGCGTTGGTGATTAACCTTGGCACTGATCAAGAGCCAAATTGGCAGCCACTAAACTCGAATCAGATTACATCGGCTCAATTAACTTCAGGCGTGATTGGCTTTAATCCGGATATTAACGAATCTGGTTATGACGGCTTTAATGTTGATGGTGTAGGCAATAAATCGAATGACTACGCTGAAATTAAGTTCAAGGCTGTAAACGAGAATGGTACGTCAGAAGAACATACGCTTACGGTAGATATTACGCCTGTGGCTGATGCTCCTGTTGTTACTATTACTATTGGTGATTTGAAAACAATTCGAGTGGAACCTAGCTTCGATACATCTGACGAACAGGCCGTTAAAGATCTATTTAATAATGGCACTCTACTAGAAATGGGTAACACGGGTAATATTGTTGAGGGACTCACCTCAAGTGGAGACGTGATTAATAACGCTGATACTACTGATGATCGTACTGACAAAGATGATTTGTTTATAGCGAAAGATCAGCGCAATCCAGATGATGTAGCATTGTCTCCTGTCCACTTTGTCGGTGATGTATCGGCGGGTACACAGGGAAGTGATACATTTATAGGAAGCGCTTATAACGACCACTTTGACGGAGGTATAGGCTCGATCGATGATCTTAACCAAGTAGACAGTGTTATTTATACAGGGGACATATCAGACTACGTTTTACGTTGGTTCCCTGCTGATGATCATAGTGAAGTTCCATATTGGATTGTCGAAGACAAACGTTTCATTGATACGGCCGACCAAGTAGGTGCTAGTGATAAAGAAGCTGGTGATCACCTTTATGAGATAGAGCAGATTGTATTCAAAGATACTATCGTGAGTTTGGACAATGAATCTGGCACTTATCAAATTCTAGAAGAGCAAGTTCTACCGATTGATGTGTCAGTTGCGCTTGTTGATGTCGATGGAAGCGAGACCTTAAGCGACAAAGTTGAACTAACCGGGATTCCTTCAGGGTTGAAGCTAGAAATAGATGGAGAGGCTGTAGAGCCAGTCTCATCTGAGAATGGTGTTGCAACTTATGAGTTAGATATTGATGCTGCAGGTAACGTTCTTGGAGATGTACAGATTCGAGTACCTTCTGATTATCAAGGCGACCTAGACTTTGAACTTAAGGCTACAGCAACTTCGGTTGAAGTGGATGGTACTTCACAGGACAGTTATGCCACATCTTCTGCATCAGTCCGCAATCACAGTATATTAATGGGTGAGAGTGGATCTGATAACATCATTACTGATGAAAACAGTAACATTGTCATCGGCGATACATCAGGCTTGCAAATTATCCCAGGGCAGGATTACAACATCGCGTTTATTTTCGACACTTCCGGTAGTATGAAGGGTACGATTGCCGACGCTAAGCCTGAATTGCAGGCGGCATTTGATAAGTTAGTTGAAAGTGCAGGCGGTGAAAACTCAGGTACTGTGAACGTGCTGCTAACACAATTTGAAACTAATGCGTCTCATGTCATTAGTATCGATTTGAGTTCAGCTCACCCTAAAACTCAGTTTGAGAACGCCCTCAACACGATAATTGATGACAACTCAGGACGAACCAACTATGAGGCTGGCTTCGATTCTGCGATAGACTGGTTTAATTCACTACCAGATAATGACGCGACTAATCATTCGTTCTTTATCACTGATGGTGAAATTAACCAAGCAACACAGGATGATTTGGACGATGATGAACTTGATCAGTTCTGGATGTATGCGGATAAATCTAAGGGTGAAGCTCTAAGCTTACAAGATATCCTTGGTTCCGATTTTGACTTAGCATCTTTACAGCCATCAGGAAGCATAGAAGTAAATGGTGTTAAGGTTGTTGAATATGACAATGGTCATGGCCATAACCATGCGCACGTATATTCACCTTATCTAGATAACAATGGTAATCGTGTTAGGCTTGGTAAGTTGAAAATTGATGGTAATGAGCTTGTATTTAGGGATAAATACAGCGCTTCCGATACAGGCAGCAATAAGGTGACCCCACAAGCCGTTCATATGTTTAATATTTTAGCTGGCTTGTCTGCGGTACAGGCTATTGGCCTTGGTGGTAATGTCGACAAAGACACGTTAGAAATGTTTGATACAGACAAAGTGGTTGACCACAACATCAAAGTAGAAGACCTTGCTGAAGCAATCGCTGGTGATACGGTACAGGCTGTTCCAGGAGAAGATACGATAACCGCACAAAGTGGTGATGACATATTGTTTGGTGATCAGCCAGTGCTGTTTGCTGATGACGGTTTGACAGAGCTAACGCTCCAAGAATACGTAGCTCAAAAACTCAGTTCGGGTTTAGCTGACGTTGATGCTAAGACGATTCATGATTACGTCACTAGTCACAAAGAAGAGTTCGGTACTGCTTCAGAAAACGATGCTGATGATGAATTGTCAGGTGGTGAGGGTAACGATATCTTGTATGGTCAAGGTGGAGATGACACTTTAGATGGTGGCTTGGGTGACGACTTCTTATTTGGCGGAGAAGGCAGCGATACATT
Organism: Vibrio sp. 10N.222.52.C12; assembly: GCF_041474215.1. Classification (NCBI taxonomy): domain Bacteria; kingdom Pseudomonadati; phylum Pseudomonadota; class Gammaproteobacteria; order Vibrionales; family Vibrionaceae; genus Vibrio; species Vibrio sp. 10N.222.52.C12. The sequence goes on along the minus strand of NZ_JBFRTR010000091.1, from coordinate 74,916 downwards.
GACCGGTGGGGAAGGAGCAGATTTATTCGCCTGGTTAGACGGAGACTTAGATGGAAGCGCTGATGTCATCAAAGATTTTGATGTGAATGAAGGCGATAAAATTGACCTTTCTGAACTATTTGAAGAGTTAGACTCAAGTGAAATCGATTCTCTTTTAGGTGATATTAAAGACTCAGTCTCATCTAATGGTAATGGTGGTTCTGTTGTTACCGTTACTAAAGGTGGTGATTCAGTATCGATTGAGTTTGAGGGAGTAGCGACGGATGACCTAGCCAACTACTTGTTTGACCAAAGTGGTCTAAAGTATACCGATGGGTAAATGAAAAGACCGAAGCATAAGCTTCGGTCTCTTGTCCAAACATAAACCACCTTTATATAAGGTGGTTTTATTTTTTGTGGCTATTATAAAACCTTACAAGCAAAGCCTTTCAGGTAGAAACCTTCTGGGTAGGCAGTGTCTGTTAGGTGGTCGGCTGCTTGTTCGAAGCGTTCTACGAATTTAACAGTGCGGCCTGCATCTAATGCTGCATCAGCAATGATTTTTTGGAACAAATCAGTACCCATTAAGCCAGAGCAAGAGTAGGTGAGTAGAGTGCCACCTGGTTTCAGGATTTGCATCGCAAGCATGTTAACGTCTTTGTAGCCGTTAGCGCCTGAAGTTAGGTTATTCTTGCTTGAAACAAACTTTGGTGGGTCCATGATCACTACGTCAAACTTAGTGCCTTGATCACGGTACTCACGAAGCAGTTTGAAAACGTCAGCGTTTAGGAATACAGCGCGCTTTTTCGAGATATCAAACTCATTAAGTTCAGCGTTGAATTTAGCGGTATCAAGAGCAAGTTGAGATACGTCAGCGTTGATAACACGCTTCGCGTCGCCTTTAAGTGCGTAAAGGCCAAAGCCACCTGTATATGAGAAACAGTTAAGGACATCTTTGCCTTTAACGTACTTCATCGATTCTTTGCGGCTATCACGTTGGTCCATGTAGAAGCCTGTTTTGTGGCCTTCCATAATGTTCACGCTGATTTTAACGCCATTTTCTTCAATCACGATAGATTTTGGTGGCTCTTCACCATGAAGAACGCCGACAACTTGTTCTAGGCCTTCTTTCTTACGAACTGCCACGTCTGAACGCTCGTAGATGTTGCAGTCAGGGAAGCACTCGATTAACGCTTCAACCAATACGCTTTTGTTAAACTCAGCGCCAGCACTTAGCAGTTGGCAAACAAGAAAGTCTTGGTATTTGTCGATTGTGATACCTGGTAAGCCATCAGACTCTGCGGCCGTTAGGCGGTAGCCCGTTAGACCATCACGTTCGATAATGTCTTCTCGTAAAGACTGTGCGTCTTGAATTCGTTTTACGAAGAACGCCTTGTTGATCTCTTCTTTTTCAAATGTCCAAACACGAGCTCGAATTTGAGATTCTGGTGAGTAAGCCGCTTTTGCAAGCCACTGACCATTTTGAGCATATACGTCTACAGTTTCACCTTGTTTTGGTTCGCCTTCGACCTTATCGATACCGCGTGAAAATACCCAAGGGTGTTTGCGGCGTAGTGATTTATCTCGGCCTTTAGCTAGATGAATTGAAGGAGTCATAATTTACTCTGTTTGTTGAATTTGAAGGAGGGGTATTGTCGGGGAAGTGCAGGTGAAAAGCAAATAAGAAAGGGCTGCAGAAGCAGCCCTAGTAATGATTAATCAACACATTGTGGTGGATATCAGTATTAAGCTTTAAGACCTGTCAGCAAACCTTCCATCGTATCGCTTTGTTTACGAAGTTGGTCAACATTGGAATTACTCTTACTGATCATCTCGCAGATACTGTCTGACTGATGACGAATCTCTTCAACACTCTGTGCAATGTTGTCAGCGACTACGCCTTGTTCTTCAGCCGCGGTAGCAATTTGAGTGCTGCTATCTGAAATAGACTGGTTTTTTTCCGCTAATGAACCGATCTCGACGTTCACTTCTGACATCAGTGTTTGGCCTTCGTTAGCATTGTTCACCGTGACTTCCATCAGCTTGGTCAGTGATTGACTGTTACGTTGTAATGATTCAATCATGCTTTGGATTTCAACCGTTGCTTGCTGAGTACGACCGGCAAGGGCACGAACTTCATCGGCAACAACAGCAAATCCACGACCTTGCTCGCCAGCACGTGCGGCTTCGATAGCTGCGTTCAACGCTAACAGGTTAGTCTGTTCAGAAATACCGTTGATGGTTGTGACTACTTCATCGATCTGCGCCGCGTTGGCATCCAGTTCTTCTACTGCTTGTGAAGCGGACTGGATCTCTTGAGATAGGCTAGAGATAGACTCCAGTGTATTTGAAACCTTGACTTGACCGCTCTGAGCAACGCCGCGAGCGTCCATCGTTTGTGAGCTAGACTCATGAGCAAGAGTCGCGACTTCGCGAATGGTAGCCGCCATTTGTTCCGTTGCACTTGCTAAGCTATTCAGGTGTTCTTGTTGGTTACCTGAGATGTCTGAACTTTGTTGTGTTGACTGGTTCAAGTCCGAGCTGATCTGCTGCATGAGAGCGACAGACTCTTGGATTGATAGAACCATGTTTTGTTCACGCTCCGCAACTTTATCGATTGTAATCGCGATTTCACTGAACTCGTCACGAACTAAGAAGTAGTTCATGCGGCAAGTTAAGTCGCCATTCGCAAGCGTGTTCAGAGCTTTGTTCATAGAGAACATCGCGCCGCCAATAAAGGTCATGATGTAGTAAACACCTAGTGCGATAAGCGTTAGGGTTACAGCGATGATAGAAACCTGAGTCGTCGATAGAGCAGACCAAAGGTTTTGGTCATGGTTAGCAACTAGGCTGAACGCTCCATTCATCACTGAAACAGAACCAGCACCGTAGCCTAAAGAGATGGTTTCAGAGCTGCTGACAAGCTGAGCTACTTGATCTTTAGTGAGTTGACCCGCTTCGATAAGCCCTTTCATCAAGAGCATTTCTTCTTGATAAAGGTGAGCAAGTAAAGAGTCCGCGGCACTATCTAAAACGAGAGTTAATATAACCAGGGCGAGAAGAGGCAATAAGAAGAGTAGATAGAACTTTTCTTGGATTTTTAGGTGAATGAGATATTTGTCAATCCAACGAAATGGGATTTCTTTCATAATCGTTATACTCGAAGTAAGTCCACCAATAAGCGGTGAATGAATAGAAACTCGACTATATCATTCATATAATTTATGAGGCAACGTTATGGAAAGTTCACAATATATTTTTGTCGTGTCAGGCGTAGTTCAATGTGTTGGGTTCCGTTACCACACCAGTAGGCAGGCGCAAGCTATGGGTCTCTCAGGTTATGCAAAGAACTTAAATGATGGTCGAGTTGAAGTGTTAGTTGTCGGAGAGAGTCAGCAAATTGAGAAGTTACATGCTTGGCTCTATATTGGCCCTTCGAGCGCAACAGTAGACAACGTTGTGATGCATCAAGTTAAAGATAGTGAGCGCCAAGACGTACGCATAGGGGCGTTTAAAATACTGTAGTTGTAGCACTACAGTATTTTATATTGAACGTAACTTAATGACCTAAAGCGGGTTAGGTTTTACAAGCACTTTGCTGGTTTAGGTAAACCGGCGAGCTTGGTCGCTTGTTTTGCAGGGCCTTTTTTGAATAACTTGAAAAGGTACTTACTATTGCCTTTTTCTGGGCCGTGAGCTTTTTCCATTGCTTTAACGAGCATGCGAACCGCTGGTGAGGTGTTGAACTCTTCGTAAAAGCTCCTTACAAAATGTACGACTTCTAAGTGTGCATCTGTAAGTTCAATCGCCTCGTCTTGAGCAAGAATTTCAATCATGCCTTCTTCCCATTGCGTGTAATCCAATAGGTAGCCTTGAGCGTCGGTTTCGATTTGCTTGCCGTTATATTCAAACATGTTTAATCCAGAATCCAATTAACTATGCGGATAGGGTACATGACCAAGTTTGTCTTTCTCAACAGAAATTGTAGCTATCCAATGAAATATCGTACTTATAGATACAAAAAAGCCCAAGAGGTAGGCTCTTGGGCTAGATATTCTTCAATGATGGGAACGATTAGTCGTCGCTGCCCATGATGCCTAGGATGCTTAGTAGGCTGATGAAGATGTTGTAGATCGATACGTACAAGCTGATCGTTGCAGAGATGTAGTTTGTTTCACCGCCACGAATGATGTTTTGCGTTGTAAGCAAGATAACACCAGTCGAGAACAGGATGAACATACCGCTCATTGCCAATGATAGTAGAGGCATTTGTAGGAAGATGTTTGCAACCATACCTACAAGTAGTACTACGAAACCCGCTAATAGCATGCCATTAAGGAACGACAGGTCACGCTTAGTTGTTAGTGCGTAAGCTGATGCGCCCATAAACGCCAGTGCTGTACCGCCAAGTGCAGTTAGGATGACATCACCCATGCCTGCGCCAACGTACATGTTTAAGATTGGACCGATGGTGTAGCCTAAGAAACCTGTAAATAGGAATGTGAAGACTAGACCCATGCTGTTGTCACGGTTCTTTTCTGTTAGGAAAAGTAGGCCGTAGAAGCCAACTAGCATGATAATAAGACCCGGGCGAGGAAGGTTCATCGCCATGGATACGCCTGCTACAACAGCAGACCAAAGTAGTGTCATAGACAGTAATGCGTAGGTGTTACGCAACACTTTATTGGTTTGCAGAGCACTTTCTTGAGATGCTGTGCGTGAAAACATAGGGCTGTTCATAATCTTCCTCGTAAGGTGACTTCAATAGTTATTAGTACATTTATGGGGGTGAAAGTTCGAAAAATCAAGTCTCTCATTCCTCTTGTATACGTAAAATAATAATCAAAATAGTCGGTTAAGTGTTTCTCAAGGTGTAACAAAGTATTTCTTAAAGTGCAGTTAAGGTTCGTTGTTCAATTTTAATCGCACTGAATCGCTGTTTATAATCTTGAAAAACTAATTATAACACTGAAAACAAAGAGGCGACCTAAGCCGCCTCTGTAGTTTATGCATCATAACACATTAGTGGTGTAAGATTTGGCTTAAGAAGTTCTGCGTTCTGTCTGATTGTGGGTTTTCAAAGAAATCGACAGGGTTGTTCTCTTCTATGATTTCACCGGCATCCATGAAGATAACGCGATCCGCGACCTCTTTAGCAAAGCCCATCTCGTGCGTTACACAAAGCATCGTCATGCCTTCTTCTGCAAGCTCAACCATTACGTCTAACACCTCACGAACCATTTCTGGATCGAGCGCCGACGTTGGCTCATCAAACAGCATCACTTGAGGGTTCATACACAAAGAGCGAGCGATAGCTACACGCTGCTGTTGACCACCTGAAAGCTGACCTGGGAACTTGTCCGCTTGCTCAGGGATTTTTACGCGCTCTAGGTACTTCATTGCAATCGCTTCGGCTTCTTCTTTTGGCATCTTTTTGACCCAGATTGGAGCCAGAGTACAGTTCTCTAATACCGTCAGATGTGGAAACAGATTGAAGTGTTGGAAACACATGCCGACATCTCTACGCACGGCTTCGATGTTCTTTAGGTCTTCCGTTAATTCATTACCTGAAACGAAGATATGACCTTTTTGGTGCTCTTCTAATCGGTTGATGCAGCGGATCATCGTTGATTTACCAGAGCCTGAAGGGCCACAGATAACGATTTTCTCGCCTTTTTTAACTTCTAAATTGATGTTCTTAAGTACGTGGAATTCACCGTACCACTTGTTCATGTCTTTCAACTCGATCATAAGACCTTGAGAGTTGTTTTCTGTCTGCTGCGTCATAATACGTCCTTGATCTTGTTAATTATCGTTTGTGACCGGTGTGAAGTCTGTTTTCTAGCCATATCGAATATCTCGACATGCCAAAACAAAACACCCAGAACACTAACGCGACAAATACATAACTTTCTGTTGAATACCCAAGCCATTCAGGGTCGGTATTCGCGGCTTGGCCAATTCCTAGTACATCAAACATACCAATAATCAAAACAAGACTGGTATCTTTAAACAAACCAATGAAGGTGTTCACAATTGAAGGAATCGTGATTTTAAGAGCTTGAGGTAGAATGATAAGCCCAGTCTTTTTCCAGTAGCTTAACCCCAGAGCATCAGCTGCTTCGTATTGGCCTTTTGGTATTGCTTGTAGACCACCTCGAATTACTTCGGCCATGTAGGCTGCACTGAATAGAACTACCCCTACAAGTGCTCGAATGAGCTTATCGGTTTCTGTCCCTTCTGATAAAAAGAGTGGCAGCATTACTGAAGCCATGAATAGAACTGTAATGAGCGGTACGCCACGCCAAATTTCGATGTATACGGTACACATACTGCGAATGATCGGCATCTCTGAGCGACGCCCAAGAGCAAGTGCAACACCAATAGGGAGTGACACTACAATACCAACAAGTGCGATGACCAGTGTAACCAATAGGCCGCCCCATTTATGGGTATCAACAACTTCTAACCCAAAGACGCCACCGTATAGCAAGCCGGCAATGATAAATGGGTAGATGTTGACGAAGAACAACCAAATCCACGTACGTTTAGGTGTTTTTTCATAAGCCAGTAAGGCTACAAAAATGGCCAACGTTGCGTAGAAGAGGCGAGGTCGCCACAGTTCAGCTTCTGGGTAGAAGCCATACATGAATTGGTCCCAACGAACGCTGATAAAAACCCAACAAGCGCCTTCGCTAGTACAGGCATCGCGTGTGGTTCCTATCCAGTCGGCACTGATGAATGCCCAATCCGCTATTGCCCATAATAGGGTGAAAGCAAAGTAAGCAAGAATCACAGTGACGACGCTGTTAATAGGTCCATTAAATAGATTTTTTCTTAACCAACCGACTGGCCCAACGGTATTCGCTGGAGGCGGAAGATCAGGTTGAAATTGATGTGTACTCATCTTATCTCTCCACCAACGCTACTTTGCGGTTGTATATGTTCATTAGAGCGGACGTTAATAGGCTCAAGGTTAGGTAGACGCCCATTGTCATCGCGATTACTTCGATAGCTTGTCCAGTTTGGTTAAGTGTTGTTCCTGCAAATACAGAGACAAGATCAGGATAACCAATGGCCATCGCAAGTGATGAGTTTTTGGTCAGGTTTAGATACTGACTGGTTAGTGGTGGGATAATGATTCTTAATGCTTGTGGAATAATGACAAGCTTTAGAGTTCTAGAACGTGGGATGCCTAGAGACATCGCAGCCTCAGTTTGCCCATGGTTTACCGCGTTAATACCTGAACGAACAATCTCAGCAATGAACGCTGCTGTATAGATACTTAAAGCGAGCATCAATGCAGCAAGCTCAGGGATTATCGTAACACCACCCTTGAAGTTAAACCCTTTCAACACAGGGTAATCTGCAGAGATAGGCATGCCCATAACAAAGTAAGTTATCAACGGTAAGCCTAAAATCAACGCAGCTGCAATTCGCAACATCGGTGTTTGTTGGCCGGTCAGTTTCTGTCTGTTCTTAGCCCAGATGTTGATAATAAACGTAGCGATAATACCGACAATCAATGATGCGATGACAATGCTACTGCCTTGCTCAAAGACTGGAGCAGGGAAGTACAACCCGCGTACGTTCAAGAAAATTGCTTCACCTAGACTCATACTTTGACGAGCAGAAGGCAAGGCTTGTAGAACGGCGAAATACCAGAAAAAGATTTGTAATAGCAGAGGGATATTTCGGAATATCTCAATGTAGACAGCTGCAAATCGGCTAACTAGCCAGTTTGAAGAGAGTCTAGCGATACCCATACTAAAGCCCAGCACTGTCGCTAGCATGATGCCGAGTACTGAAACCAAAGCGGTATTGAGAAGACCGATAAAGAATGTACGACCGTATGAGTAGGTCTCGTCGTATTCAATCAGTGTTAAGCCGATACCAAAACCAGCTTCTTGTGAGAGAAAATCAAAACCAGTGGTGATACCACGGGAATCTAAGTTTGTGAGTGCATTATTTACAATCGTGTAAAAGAAAGCACAAAGCGCCCCGACGGCGATAATTTGGAAAATGATGGAGCGAAAAGTGGGGTTGTAAAATAAGTTGGCACTTTTAGGCTGTGGCTTTGCCTGAGCTGGAGAAATAGTTTCATTAGGTTTCATACTACTATAACCTCAAATCCATTTAATAAATAGGGCGGAAAACTCCGCCCTAATTGATGCTTGAAAATTTATTAACGGATTGGTGGAGCGTACATAAAGCCGCCCGCATTCCATAATGCATTTACACCACGAGAGATTTGAAGTGGAGAACCTGTACCAACAGTACGCTCAAAACTCTCACCGTAGTTACCAACTTGCTTAATTACTTGGTAACCCCAGTCGTCGCGAATGCCAAGGCCTTTACCTTTAGGACCGTCTACACCAAGAATACGTTTGATGTTTGGATCTTTTGACTTAAGCATTTCGTCTGCATTTTTAGAGGAGATGCCGTATTCTTCCGCGTTAATCATTGCTGAAAGTGTCCACTTAGCAACGTTAAACCATTGATCATCATCTTGACGAACAACAGGGCCTAGAGGCTCTTTAGAGATGATTTCAGGAAGTACTTCTGCAGATTTAGGATCAGCTAGGTTTAGGCGAAGTGCGTATAGACCAGATTGGTCAGTCGTTAGCACGTCACAACGACCTGCGTCGAAACCTTTCGATGTTTGTGCTGCCGTATCGAATACCACTGGCTTGTAAGACATGCCACTGTTACGGAAGTAATCGGCTAGGTTAAGTTCAGTTGTTGTACCTGATTGAACACATACAGAAGCGCCATCAAGCTCTTGAGCACTTGTTAGGCCAAGTTCTTTTTTAACCATGAAGCCTTGACCATCGTAGTAGTTAACGCCTACGAAGTTCAGACCTAGAGCAGTGTCACGATGTAATGTCCATGTTGTGTTACGAGATAGTACGTCGATTTCGCCAGATTGAAGCGCAGTAAAACGCTCTTTTGCTGTTAGAGGTACATACTTAACTTTAGTCTTGTCACCGAGTACAGCCGCTGCAAGAGCTTGACAATACTCAACATCAATTCCTTCCCATTCACCTTTTGAGTTAGGGTTAGAGAACCCTGGAAGACCGGTACTTACACCACAAGTTAGAAAACCTTGAGATGTGACTTTGTCCAGAGTGCTTTCTGCCGCTGATGCCGATGTTGCCATCATCGCAGTTGATGCAGCTACTACTGAAGCAAGAAGTGTTAGTTTATTTGTCATTTGTATCCTTCCTTGTTAACCAGGTGACACCTGATACTCGTGCTCGTTTGAGTTTCTCTTATGTGTTGCGTTTTCTATGACCTTGTTGTTCAAATTAAACGAGTTGCATTTTGCAAATGAAACTGTGTGCGATTTAAACAACTGTTTATAAGGTTAGGAAAGGATCCGTAGTTTCACAAATGTATAATTTAAAAAGAATTTTGAATGAAATCACAAATCCGAACACAATTAGAATGACCAAATGTTAAGTGAATGTAAATAGTGCAACGGTTCACACTGTTGGTGCAACGAGATTTAGATTTTTATATTGATAATCGACTAGATAAATATTCTGAATAAACATCACAATGATGAAATATTAAACTTAAGAAATGTTGAAATTTGGTCAATAAATATTTTTATTACACTTCGATAGTTATGAATATGCTCCAAATTTGGTAGCATGGCTGAATAGTTATTGAAGTAGTCTCAAGGAAGAACATGCGTTATTTCCCAATGTTTTTGGATGTAGAAAATAAGCCAATCTTAGTGGTTGGTGGGGGTGAGGTTGCTTGCCGTAAAGTCGATAGCTTACTACGAGCGGGAGCGGATGTGACTTTGGTGTCTCCCAAGGTAGCGCCTTACTTAAAGCAGCTTGTGGACGAGAACAAGCTTCACTGGGTTCAAAACTTTTACTCGTCACAGATCATATCGAAAAATTACTTGCAGGTTTGGGCCACAACAGACAACCCAAGCTTGAATCACCAAGTGTATAATGATGCGAAAAAACTGGGCATTTTAGTCAATGTGGTTGACGATCTTCCTTACTGCGACTTCATCACACCTTCGATGATAAATCGCGGCAGAATCCAAATTGCCATCTCTAGTGGCGGGGCATCACCTGTTTTAGTAAGAAATATCAGAGAAAAACTCGAAACGGTATTGCCACAAAACATAGGTTTGATAGCAGACTTCGGTGCATCAAAACGCAATTCAATCAAAGAGTCATTCCCAACCGTCGACGAGCGTCGTAAATTTTGGGAGCGTTTCTTGTCATCCAGCTTTATCGAGCAGGTGAATGACAGAGAGCAGTTAGAGTCTTACTACCAGCAAGCGCTAACCGAAGGCATTGATAGCGAAGGGCAGGTCACTTGGATTGAATTCGAGCAAGATGTCGAGCTGTTGTCTATGAAGGCTTTACGTTTGATGCAGGAGGCAGAGCTCGTACTTTCACCGAGCGATTGTCCATTTGAATTTATCGACCTGTGCCGCCGAGATGCAGAAAGAGAGAGCTACGCCAACAGCGGAGAGCTATCAACAAAGCTTGAGCAAGCAAGAGCAGAGAAATTACGAGTGTGTGTGTTTATTCCACCAGCAAGCGTAGAGTTTAATCTGTTGGTCGGCAAAGACCTAAAATTGTCAGCAGCCCAAGTACTCAGTTGAGGTAATTGCTTCTAGTTGAAATGAGAGCTTTCTGGTTGTTTGAAATCGGCTAGAGGCTCGGAATAAAACTAAAGCTGGACCAGATAAATAAAAAGCCACTTCAAAAGAAGTGGCTTTTTGCTATTTCAAACACGACATTGTGCTGATGAATGAGCAACCCAAATAGGCGGTCACTCAAACTCAAAAATTAGTCGCGGAAGTTGTCAAACTGGAAAGGTTGACCAAGTTCACCGCCGCGAACTAGAGCCATAACAGCTTGTAGGTCATCACGCTTCTTACCAGTAACACGAACTTTGTCGCCTTGGATAGAAGCTTGAACTTTAACTTTGTTGTCTTTGATTAGCTTAACGATCTTCTTAGCGACATCAGTTTCAATGCCTTGCTTAAAGATAACCGTTTGGTGCCAAGTGCGACCTGTTTGGTCTGCCGCTTTCGCTTCCATCGCGTTAGGATCAACATTACGCTTCGTTAGGTTGCTGCGAAGGATATCGCGCATTTGCTTCAGTTGAAAATCGTCTTGAGCAGTCAATTTTACTGATTCATCTTTGTAATCAAAGCTTGCGTCAACGCCGCGGAAATCGAAACGAGTCGATAGTTCACGGTTTGCGTTGTCTACTGCGTTACGCAGTTCTACTGCTTCTACTTCAGAGATAATGTCAAATGATGGCATTGTGTTGTTTCCTTAAGCTAAGTTTCTATCTTTAATTGCTGTTGCAAGCATGTCTAGCATTGTTGCAGTATCTTCCCAGCTTAGGCATGGGTCAGTAATCGACTTGCCATATTCTAGGTTGTTAATGTCTGTCATTGGCTGGTTGCCTTCAATAATGAAGCTCTCTGCCATAATGCCTGCAATTTGGTTCTTGTTAGATTTAATTTGCTCACAAATGTCTTGTGCAACTTCTAACTGCTTACGGTGTTGCTTCTGACAGTTAGCGTGGCTAAAGTCTACAACCAAACGTTGAGGTAGATCGAATTCAGCCAGTTGCTTACATGCAGTATCTACAGATTCAGCGTCGAAGTTAGGGCCTTTATCACCACCACGTAGAATAACGTGACCGTATGGGTTGCCAGAAGTACGGTAAACCGTCATGCGGCCGTTCTTATCTGGAGAGTAGAAGTAGTGTGAAGCATGTGCTGCACGAATTGCATCGATAGCAATCTTGATGTTGCCGTTGGTCGCGTTTTTGAAGCCAACTGGACAAGACAGTGCAGAAGCCATTTCACGGTGAATCTGAGATTCAGTTGTACGAGCGCCAATCGCGCCCCAAGTGATAAGGTCCGCAATGTACTGACCTGTGATCATATCAAGGAATTCAGTCGCGGTAGCTAGGCCAAGCTTGTTGATATCTAGCAGAAGCTTACGAGCTTTGTTCAAGCCTGTTTCAAGTGCGTATGAACCATCAAGGTTAGGATCTGTAATCAAACCCTTCCAACCTACAACAGTACGAGGCTTCTCGAAGTAGGTTCTCATTACAACGAACAGTTCATCTTTGTACTGGTCTTGAATTTTGCTTAGGCGCTCAGCGTAATCAAGTGCCGCATCTGTATCGTGAACAGAGCAAGGGCCTACGATAACTAATAGGCGGTTATCACGACCAGTTAGGATATCTTCGATTTGGCGGCGAGAATTTTTAATGCGCTCAGCAACGTCGTCAGTAATAGGGTGTGCATTGCCTAGTTCGGCAGGAGTTGGCATAGGACCCAGAGCTTGGGTTCTCAACTCATCAGTTTTTAATGGCATGTGATAGCTTTTTTATTCTATTGCGAAGTGGTTAAGATAACGGAATTGAACAGAGGAATAAACTCTATTGAGTCAAAGTTATCTCAGTTATTGCTAATATTCTTATTTTTATCAGCAGGCCAGCGTCAAATAAGGGATTTTCACTTGTATTAACAGGCAGCTATCGGTATTTTCGTTTGAACACAACATAAAAATGCTGGAGCAGCAATGACTCAAGAAAATCAAAGCACTTTGCACCCAGAACTCGTCTTAGGTGATGTGCTGCCTTCTTACAACGATAATAATAATTCTAACCACTTATACGTTTCATTATCAGAATTAGTGATGGATCGTGTCTTCTACCACCCAAGTATCGAGAGTCACTTAGATACTTTGACTGATATTGAAAAAACGTCTTTAGAAGCGATCCTTGGCGATAAAACAGTCGATGAGCATTTTGTTTCGACCTTAGTGATTGCCATTCAAGCTGCCGTTCAGCCAAATCACACTTCTGTTCGTATCGCATTAAGCAGTGCAGACAGCTATGGATTCCGTTCGCTGCTTGGCGGGAACTGTGAAGCAGAAGAGATTAACCCTGCACTAGGTGTTCGTGGCGTTGCTCGTTACGCGACACCAGAATACAGCAAGGCTTTCGCTTTAGAATGTCAGGTTATTAAGGCATTACGTGAGCAGGGCATCAACGTTGAAGTAGTTGTGCCTTACGTTCGTGCGTTAAGCGATGCCGCTAAGATTATTGACCTGCTTGCCGAGCAAGGGCTACCACGCGGCCTTAACGGTTTGAAAGTACTGTTCTCGTGCGATGTGCCGTCTGCAGTGCTACTGAGCGAACGTTTACTGCATTACTTCGATGGTGTAGTGGTAAACGTTGATAGCTTAGCGTCTTTCACTTTAGGCGTAGACAAACACAATGAAGCTCAGCAGCACGCTTTTGATCCACAAAACGAAGCGGTTATTACCTTGTTGGATATGATTGTTAAAGCAACCCTGAACGCGAAGAAGCCAGTGCTGCTAGTAACTCAAGGCTTAGTGGATTACCCACGTCTACAAGGTTACATAGCTGATCTTGAATGCGTAGAAACGGTCGTGACTGCGTAAATCGATTAGCTTGCCTGATAAGCCGACTTAAGGCGCTAATGCTTTGAGAATGAAAGAGATATCATTGTGCGATGATATCTCTTTTTTGTAACATTTTTTTGACATTCTTATCGCTAGTCGATTAACTGGTCTGATGACTAACTTGGCTAGGTAATTCGAATGTTGACCCCTCTACAAAAAGCAAATTTCTACTTAAGCATGTTTGGCTTTTTCAAAGTCCCACTTATCTGGTTGTGCCGACCAAAACTACTCGCGTTGGACAACCAACATGTTGAAGTGAAAATCCCGCTTAGAAGGCGTACTAAGAATCACCTTAACAGTATGTACTTTGGCGTTTTGGCTGTAGGTGCGGATGTCGCGGGTGGGTTTCTTGCGATGAGCAAATCTCAGCAGCAAGGTGAAAAGATCTCGTTGGCTTTTAAAGAGGTGACGGGTAACTTTTTGAAGCGCCCTGAAGGTGATGTGCATTTCACTTGTAACGACGGTGAGCTGATCAACACTATGCTGGCAGAAACCATGTCGACCGGAGAACGGGTCAATCAACCCGTAACCATTATCGCGACTTGCCCATCTTTATATGGTGACGAGCCGATGGCGGAGTTCACGCTCACGCTTTCAATTAAGAAAGTCCCTTCAAGAAAATAGCGATTAAATAATAGATTTTGGTTTAGAAGTCATGGGTAACGTTGAAGAGATAAAACAACGGTATGTGAATGGTTTCCACATACCGTTATAGAGAACTTTATAACGGCTCTATGACTCTTGAGTGATCTGCTCAATATCAACTATTTTTGAACGGTTCATAACGATCTTCCAACGGTAGTAGGTTGGTTCGTTATCATGGTTGTTCTCTTTAATGATCAGGTTGAGAAGATGACGCTTTTCTACTGATTCGCGGCTCACTTGTCCTTCATTCAAGCGGTAGATCTTGTTTGAGCCTTTATCCATCAACCGTGTCAGCGCTCTTAGGCTGATCGATAACGTTTCACGAGTCTCCTCATAACCACTCATAAAGGTCGATGTCGACATCTCAGTATGAGAGCGGTAATGCAAGATTTGCTCTTCACGTTGTACCACACGCTTTTTACGGATCGACTGAATGCGATCTGCAAGCTTAGAAAAATTTGCGTAGTCCAACCATTCCAGTTTATGGCCTACTGACTTGTTGGTCGTTGGATCATAGTAACGACGCTTCCATTTTGGCTTGCCTTTACGCAGCCAGCGCCAAAGGATGTCTCTCAAGTCATCTTTAAAGATCTCACGCAGTGCGTAAATGAAAGACATTGCCACGATGAAAGAGGCGGTAATCTCACCAAGAAAGTCACGAGCCAAGATCACAGTAGTGGTCACGACAACCATCACCAAACCGGTCGCGATGCCTTTCACGGCACGCTTAACGTTCTTACCCATCGACGTTGTCTTTTCTTTAAGCACGATAGGGTGTTCAATCAAACGACGCAGCAAACGCATCTTGTTACTCAAGCGGGTAACGTCCTCTCGAACTCTTGCTGAGTTGTAGCGGTTCAGTTTACGGTGCGCGGTCTCTTTATCACAAAGCGTTAAGAGTCGTTCTTTAATCGTTGAATACTCACTACCTCGTGGCATGTGTGAAACTAGCGATAGGAACTTTTGCTCGGTATACCAAGATAGGTAGTTATCGATATTAGCGTAGTAGCGCTTGAGATTTTCTTCGTAAGGGATGCTTCGGCGTAGCTTCTTCAAGATATCTAAAGCCAATTCAATGACTTCATCTACTTCATCAGCCGTTACGTCGTCACTATCAGTTTTATTTAAGCTGCTGACTGCTTTATCTAACGCGATAACATATTGGTAGGCAAACAGACTCAAACTGACACGATACTGTGTTGTAGATAAGCGTCCACGTTTTGCCAAGCGACTGTGTACCAAAGGTAAAAGTGTTTTGTCACTATAGTAGGCACGTTTTTGAGTGATTGAGCTGTAGAAAAAGGCACTTTCAGAAAGCACTTCAGGAGTCAGTCCAAGTTCACCGGGAATGAATAGATAAACGTCCATGTCGAGCTTTTTGGTCTTAGCCATGGCATGGTTAATTTTAAGTGTTATCGCATCTTGTTTATCAACGGTGATCAACGATGTCTCCTAGAATGTAAAAATATGAATGAAACTAGCGAAAGCATATCAGAGATCACGTATAATCTCCGCCAAATTTAAAGTAGAGACAACCTTGATGATTAATATTGGTCAAATAAACAACTTAGAAGTAGTAAAACAAGCAGACTTCGGTGTATTCCTTGACGCGAGCGACTATGGAACCGTGTTGCTGCCGAAACGATTTACTCCTGAAGGTGTTGAAATTGGTCAAAAGCTAGATGTTTTCTTATACATAGATTCTGACAACCAGATCGCTGCAACGACTGAAAAACCAATAGCTCAAGTAGGCCAGTTTGGTTTGATGACGGTTGAAGGTGTTAACAGCACTGGTGCATTCATGAGCTGGGGCGTGAAAGGTAAAGACCTTCTTGTTCCTTTCAGCGAGCAGCGTGGCCGTTTAAACGAAGGTCAGTCAATCTTAGTATATGTGTATATCGATAAAGCATCGAGCCGTATCGTTGGTACAACGAAGTTCAACAAATGGTTAGACAACACGCCTGCGACTTATAAGCAAAATGAGCAAGTCGATCTCATTATCGCTGAGCGCAGCCAGTTAGGTTACAAAGCGATCGTGAACGGTGAACACTGGGGTATGATTTTCCCATCTGACATCATCGGTAAGCTGTTCATTGGTAAAACACTAAAAGGCTACATTAAAAACGTTCGTGAAGAAGACGGTAAGATTGATTTGTCTCTTCAGAAGGTTGGTGTCGCTAAGATGGATGACCTAAGCACTAAGGTTCTTGATCTGCTTGAGAAGAAAGGCGGTTACCTGCCTTTGAATGATAAGTCTTCTCCTGAAGTTATTTTCTCTGCATTCAGAACCAGCAAAGGTACGTTCAAGAAGACAATTGGTGGTTTGTACAAATCTGGCAAGATCACTATCGACAAAGAAGGTATTAGCTTAGTTAAATAAGCGATCCTCTCGGTCAAAAAAAAGCCCAAACCTTCCTGTTTGGGCTTAGGGGAAAGGGCTCCGAAGAGCCTACGCTAATCGTTTTAATCTTTTGACTGTTAGATTGAAGTCTAGTTTAGATTCTCTAAAGTGCGATTTTTCTTTTTGGAAATAGTGATTTGAATTGATATTTATATAATTAGCTGTTGATTTACAAGCGCTCGCACACTGACTTATATGGCCGATAGAATAGAAAAAGCCCAAACAATTAACGTTGTTTGGGCTTTTTGTTTATTAAGGTGTATTCAGTGCGAACGCTTTTAGAAAAGGTTCTTATCGCGCACGAGTTCGCGTGGTAAACCGTTCTTCACTCGGTTGCCAACCCACTTACCAAGGCCGATGATTGCACCATTGTACTTCACTAGTACTTCACCTTTTCCTGACAAGTTTTCAGGGCGAACATCGCGGCCCATGAACCATTCACGAGCATCTTCAATACTAAGCTCTACAACATTAGCTTCATTACCTGTTGCGAGCGTTGTCGCTACTTGGTGCTGCCAGCGGTAACCTTTTTTATGGGTTTCAGCGATCTTGATTCCCATGCGAGAAAAACGGAACTCACCGATCATCGGCTCTAGCGCTTCTGGGAATAGCCAAACGTCTTTGTCGCGAATCCAAACCTGAGTATCGCTTGGCAATTCGATATCGAGAGTACTCATTAGTTGTTCAGCGACTTCTTGCTGAGTTTTCTTTGATGCTTTTTCAAATGGGAATTTACCCATACGTTTTTTAACTTCTGGTGGAGTAACAGACGCTAGTTTACGGATACGTGCAACAAAGAAACCTTCAGAGTCATAGACCTGTGGGAAGATGTGAAGAAAGCCTTCTTCTGTCGTGGTTGCTTTTGCGTTGTCGAATAGTGATTCCAGAGATTCGAATTCAACCGCATCACCAAAGGTTTCTTTTAGGTGATGACACACTTGTTGGTTCTCTTCGGTGCTAAGCGTACACGTTGAGTAAACCAAAACACCATTAGGTTTAAGAGCATGGAATGCACTTTCAATCAGATCTTTTTGCGTGTCGGCAATGTCGACCACTGATTGATACGTCCAGTTCTTCATCGCATCGGCATCTTTACGAATGGTGCCTTCGCCAGAGCAGGGTGCGTCTAGCAACACAGCATCAAACTGTTCTGGTAACCAACCACCAAAAACTCGACCGTCAAAGTTACTTAGAGCGGCATTACGAACGCCACAACGTTCGATGTTAGCGTGAAGGACTTTCACACGGCTTGCTGCATACTCATTGGCAACCAATACACCGCGATTATTCATTAGCGCAGCGATTTGCGTTGTTTTAGAGCCGGGTGCAGCCGCAGTGTCTAGCACCGCTTGGTAATCAGCTTCGCCTTGGAAAAGTGCCGAGGGTGGCATCATCGAGCTGGCTTCTTGGATGTAGAAAAGACCAGACATGTGTTCTGCCGTATTACCTAGTGGCGCTTCACTTTCGTCCGCTGTAATCCAAAAGCCCGTTTCACACCAAGGTACAGGTTCCAGTTCCCAGCCTTTCTCTTTTGCTCGTACTAGGAAGTCTTCAACACTGATTTTCAATGTGTTGATTCGAATACTTTTACGAAGTGGTTTTTGGCATGACGCAACAAAAGAAGCCATATCTAGATGACTAGGCATGATTGCTTCGATGTGCGTTAGGAATTCTTCAGGAATATATACGTTAGCGTGCAAAAGAGTATCTCGATTTATTGCATTAATGCGGGGAGTTTAAAGCAAAATGAGGCCGTCCTAAACCATATTTGCAGCAAACAACAAAAATGCAGCCTAATGGCTGCATTTTGATGAAGAATTAATCTTCCAGAAACGTCAGAGAGTTCACTCTATGGACGAGGAATTGCGGTTCTCCATGATTTCCACTCATCTTCGGCTTGAGGATAGAGGTAGAAAGACTGATCTTCGCTTGCTACTGGTTGAAGTTCATTTGTCGGTGGCGTTGAGAATGTAATACCACCTCTTAACAAGCTGTCTACCGTTCCGGCTTTGATGTTTGCGCCTGACAGGCCGATAGAGACATCGACGCCCGACACGTTCCAGAACACGGTGTTTGCGCGGATTAGATACGCGTAGTCTGGTTCTATTTGAATCGTAGAGATGATGCGGTCAGCAAACTCGCCTAACTGAACATCAATAACACTGCCGATTTCTAGCTCACGGAATAGGATAGGTGTGCCTTCAGATACTGAGCCTCGCGTTTCGCTTTGCAGTTGGAATATCTTGCCTTCAGGCTGCACGGGTCCTTTGCTAAGCTCAAATTTCGTGTTTCTTTCACCTTTGCCCGGGTCTACGTTGATGTGTTTAGAGAGCAGCGCAGAGACGTTTTTGATGCCATTAAGGCCAATCTCAGGTTCTGCCAACCAGAAGTGACTGTTCGTTACGGCAATCTTGTCGACGTACTCAGGTAAAATACGCGCAGTAATTTCAATGCCGCCCTTGTTGAAGTTCGGAATCACCAAAGTAACCTCACCAACAGTGACACCTTGATATTTGATCGCCATGCCCTTGTTGACTTCTTGATCGCCAGAAGAGGTGATAGTAATCGCGCGGCCAAATTTTCGAGCAGATTTTGAATCTTTGTAAAGCTTCCACACGTCACCAAGTTTGTTGTCGATTCCTGGCAGAGAGTCAAAAGCAATACCGCCTTGGATAAGGGTTTTAACTGGTGCCGCTTTAATGCTGATACCCGATAGCGACGCATCAACCTCAACGCCTGAACGGTTCCAGAAAACAGTGTGCTTGTTGAGTAAGTGCGTGTAACGATTTTCGATTGTGACTTTGATTCTTACGCCACCGTCTGCAAGCTGAAAATCAGAAATATTACCCACTTGTAGGTTGCGGTAGAGGAGTGGGCTGCCTTTAGAAATTGAAGGTAACTCACTGGCAAACAAAGAAAGTGTCTTTGAACCAGACTGATTAAACTTAGCAATTTCTGCTAACGACTTACTTTGGAAAAGTTGGTAGTCCGTTCGAGCTTCAGATTTACCTTCACTCACAAAGCTAATCGAGCCGGTAAGAAGCTGTTTTGCTGGTGGGACCGTAACACTCAAGCCTGATTCGGTTAGCTCTGCGGTCGCACTGCCTGTCACAAAGAAACGGTTGTGGCTTTTGATAAGGTGCGCGTATTCATTATCGATAAGTGCATCCATGAAGACTTCGTGTTTATCAGAGCCCGTACCAACACCATCAACTAATCCCACATGGATGATAGAGCCAACGGCAATGCCTTTGTAGAGAAGTTGTGTACCGACATCTAACCCGAACGAATTGTTCGACGTTAAGCGAATCGCAACGGATTTCTCTTGTTCCTGACTGAATTCATTTTTGCGGATTGCAGTAAATCGACGCGCCTTTTCACCTTCACCTGGTACCAAGGTTAAAAAGTTACCTGTCACTAAATTGGCAATGTTTTTCATACCAGTGAGTGACAGTTCAGCTTCTTCTAGAACGAACTTACTGCCGCTGTTTAAAAAGTCACTGAATGCCGGTTGAATAGCTGCAGATGCGACGACGTTTTCACGCCCTTCACTTAGTGATAAGTCAGTGATTTGACCGATTTCGATGCCGCGATACATGATCGGAGCACCCGTTGCACTTATTTTATTATCATCGGGAACGGCGATCTTGATAGAGATACCTCGACCCGCTGTCTTCAAATCTGGGTAGAGCTTGAACTTGGTATTCATCTCTACGGGTTGGCCTTCTCCCGGAGAGTCGACCGCAATTGAACCGCCAAGCAATGCACTTAGGCTCTCTAAGCGAACATCAACACCAGAAAAACCAATACTGGCACCTAAACCACTGACATTCCAAAAACGGCTTTGGTCGGTAATGATATGGCTGTATTCATCTTTAATCGACGCTTGAATCGTAACGGATTTCGCGTTGTCGTTTAACTGGTAGTTGTAAACCTCACCAATTGGGATTTTACGGTAAACGATTTGAGAACCAACAGATACGCCACCCAGATCTTTGGTCGTCAGTGAAATATTCAAACCTTCAGAAGCCAGTAAATCAGAAGGGGAGGATTCTAACGCTTGGAAAATGGTTTCTGGGTCTTGTTTGGTTTCGCTCGGGTGGATAGCAATATAGTTACCTGAAACAAGTGCGTCTAATCCTGAGATACCCGACAAACTTGCTGTCGGTTTTACAAGCCAGAAACGAGTGCCTTTTGAGAGTAGCTTCTTCGCTTCAGGGTAGATGTCTGCATCGACATAGATGCTCGATAGATCTTTGGATAAAGTGATGTCGCGCACCATACCCACTTCTAAGCCTTGGTAACGAATCGTTGTTCGACCTGCGACTAAACCTGCGGCATCTGAGAAGTATATTTGCACACGTTGCCCAGCATCGTGTATCGATTTCATGACCAACCAACCGGCTAAGGCGACGGTTAATATCGGCAGAATCCACAAAGGGGAGATGCCTTTGTTTTTCCTTACTTCTGGTGAATATGACGTTTGTGATTGGTTATCGTTGTTCATTCACTGACTCATCTTTAGAGGTGTAGTTATCCCAAATTAGCCTAGGATCTAAGCTTTCCGCTGCTAGCATCGTGAGAACAACTACGACGCCAAAAGCGACTGCACCATAACCTGGTGTAAAGTTTAAAATTTGCCCGCGGTCGACCAAGGTCATCATGATCGAAATAACGAACAGATCCATTACCGACCATTTCCCCACCCATTTCACGATGAAATAGATGGTCATACGTTGCCTGTGGTAAACGGCGCGCTTCATCTTGATACAGATTAAGATGTACGCGAGGCCCAGTATTTTCGCGACTGGCACGACGATACTGGCAATGAAAATGATCGCAGCGATGCCATACATATCGCTATTAATCAGCGAAGCGACACCGGAAATGATGGTGTCTTCTAGCCTTTGACCGTTGGTAATAAGAATAGAAATAGGAATGACATTGGCTGGCACGATAGCCACGGATGCGGCAAATAGCAGAGCCCAAGTTTTCTGTATAGAGTAGGGCTTGCGGTGGTATAAGTCATGGTGACAACGCACACAAGTATGACCGTCAGGCTGAGATAGGTGACAGTTGTGACAGTGTACGTTCTTACTCTCAGCAAAAGAGTATTCGGATTCTTTTGCCCAAGCTTCCCAGTAGCGACGTACACTGATACGGCTTACTAGTAATACGCTGAAAAGCTGCAGAAGAATCAGGCCAATCAAACCAGGGCCGACGAAAATGTCAGAGTAATCTTGCAGTTTGAAACATGAGACCGCCAAACTTACCAGAAACACATCCAACATCATCCAATGTTTGAGAGTCTGAATAATGGCTAATGCATAACGAAAGGGTGTGAAGATCTTAAGACGCAGTGATGCATGAGTGATGAGTACCGAGGTGCACACGAGCAACGGAGCGATCGAACTGCAGAACAGGATCAGCAAACCAAGTAGAGGAAAGCCTTCGCCCATTAAGGTAAAAACACCCGATGGTAACGTCGCGGGTATCATGACGCCAATCAGGCGAATACTGATGAATTCAAAAAAGTGCGATGGGATAAACAGCAATAAGCAGGTAATTGCGATTGCTAGGTTTCCAGAGAGGCTAGGGGTACCGCCTCTATAAAGCTGAGTTCCGCATCTTGGGCAGTAAGCTGATTTCCCTAAAGGGATGTCCATTTTATCTACGGGAAGTTCGCAGCCCTGGCAAAGACGCACTGAGCTGCTGTCGCATTGGTGTTTTGTTGATAAAGGGTTGGTTACGGATGGGGAGGTCACGCGACCTCCCAAGTTGAAACGTAAGTTAGGTTAGCAACCCGACTTAAAGACTCAGAGCCACAAACATCAGGCGTGCGATTGCACACTGCCGTAGAGTGTTTGATAGAGTCCTTGTTGTTCAACCAATTCACCATGTGTTCCCGTCTGTGTGACTTGTCCATCTTCTAAAACATAGATTAGATCGGCTTGTTTCACCGCTGATAATCGATGAGCCACTATCAAAGTTGTGCGATCTTTCAAAAACTCGCTCAACGCTTTATGCAGTGCTGACTCTGTTGCTGTATCGAGTGCAGATGTCGCTTCATCAAGAATAACAAACTTAGGATTGCTCAGCACCATACGAGCTATTGCTAATCGTTGTCGTTGACCACCAGACAGTCGAACGCCATTCCTACCAATTTGTGTATCTAAGCCATTGCTCAGTTGCTTGATGACATCTTGCATTTGAGCGACTTCAAGCGCACGCCACAACGATATTTCGTCGTATTCAGCACCAAGGGTCAGATTATGCCTTAATGTATCGTTAAAGAGTATAGGTTGTTGTAAAACAACGGCAATTTGATTGCGTATTACATCAAAACTGATGTCGTCGGTTGTTTCACCGTTATAGCGAATGCAACCTGAGTCTGCTTGGTAAACCCCAATCAGCAACTGGATTAACGTAGATTTACCCCCTCCACTCGCACCGACCAAAGCGACTTTTTTACCTGCAGGGATGTGCAGCGATAGCCTATTTAAAACAGTGTTTTCTAATGTGTAAGAGAATGTAACGTCTTCGATGTCGACTGTCACTTCTTGATCTTCAGTAAATGGGTTCACTTTACTGATAGGGCGCTTCTCTTCTTCTAACTGAAGAAGATCGTTGATGCGTTGCAGTGCCGCTTTCGCGCTATACCAAGAGAATTGAATCCCTAGTAGCTCTTGAACTGGGCCTAACATGAACCACAAGTAGCCAAATACCGCGAAAATCTGACCAATGGTTAAGTCACTGAATAACACCATTAGCATCGCGACGGCACGGAAAAGCTCGAAACCTAATAAGAAGAGTAGAAACGAAACACGGCCAGCAGCTTCAGATTGCCAAGCGTATTTGTCGGCATCGATTCTTACTTGGTTTGCTTGAACCTTAAGCTCATCGAGAAAGATACGCTCTTTATTCGCCGCGCGCAGTTGGTAAATGCCATCTAAGGTTTCCACCAAACGGTTTTGAAAGCGCTCAAAAGATTGGTTTTCGTATTTCTTAAGGTGTTTGACCCTGCTGCCTAGTTTACGGGAGAAATAAATCACAACAGGATTGACCAGTAAAATGAACAACCCTAAACGCCACTCTAGCCACAACAGCACGATCGCTGTACCGAACACGGTCAGGAAGCTGATGATAAATTTAGAAAGAGTCGAGCCAATGAACTTATCTATTGTCTCTATGTCTGTTATTAGGTGGGCGTTGATACCGCCGCTGCCTTTGGTTTCGTATTGTCTAATACTGATGCGACCAAGCTTATCTATCATCTTGCTGCGCATTTGATAGGTAATTGTTTTGGACACAAGCGTAAACTGACGCCCTTGCAGAATGTTCAACGCTTGGCTAACGGAGCGCATGATAATCACTAACAACAAAGTTAGTGCTATATAGCCAGTCGGTGTTTGTAATGAAGATGGAAGTAGGTGGTTCATCATCTCTAAGCCTGAAGCGGGCTTATCAAGTAATACTTCATCAACCATTAATGGCATGAGCAACGGGATAGGGACACTAATGAGAGTTGCAAATATGGCAATAATGTTAGCAAACAGTAATTTGGACTTGTGTTTTTTTACTTGAGTTATTAACCAAGAACGGCTAATAGTGTCTTCTGAATTGTTCATTGTAATGAGAATAAGTCCTATTTAGTTTGATGGCCGCATTCTACTGCGTTCTCTTGATAATGGAAGTCTCAATTTAATTGGAAGTTAATATGAAAATAGAACATTACCAACGCTTAACCAAACAAGCCGTTGCATTAATTGAATCAGAAACCGATCTAACTGCTAATCTTGCTAATATCAGTTCATTATTATTCATGGAATTGGATGGCTTGAATTGGGCGGGTTTCTATTTAATGAAGCAGGACCAAGCTAAGGAAAAAGACGAACTTGTACTGGGTCCTTTCCAAGGTCAACCTGCTTGTGTGCGAATTCCGGTAGGGCGTGGAGTGTGTGGAACTGCGGTTGCGTCGAATACAGTTCAGCGCATTCATGATGTTCATGAGTTCGAAGGTCACATCGCTTGTGACGCTGCAAGTAACTCAGAAATCGTTATTCCGTTCTCGATTGGCGGAAAAATAGCGGGTGTTCTTGATATCGATAGCCCAAATGTTGGCCGTTTTTCTCAAATTGACGAGGACGGATTGACATTTTTCATGGCAGAAGTGGAAAAGCTGCTTAATTCGCACGCGAACAAGGCATAAATTATTCTCTTACTGTGGTTTTTCCCAAGCATCTCTCTATAATACGTAAAAATATTTTCTTAATGCTCGCGGAAAACCGCAAAAACCAGGAACCCACATGGAAAACACTGAAAAGTTAAAAAACAGCAAAGAAGTTATCGCATATATTGCTGAATGTTTCCCTAAATGCTTTACTCTAGAAGGTGAAGCGAAGCCACTTAAAATTGGTATTTTTCAAGATCTTGCTGAACGTCTAAATGAAGACGAAAAAGTAAGTAAGACTCAGCTTCGTGCAGCGTTAAGACAGTACACATCATCATGGCGTTACCTGCACGGCGTAAAAGCTGGCGCAGAACGTGTTGACCTAGACGGCAACGCGTGTGGCACACTAGAAGAAGAGCACGTTGAACACGCTAAAGCTACACTTGCAGAAAGCAAAGCGAAAGTTCAGGCTCGTCGTAAAGAACAAGCACAAAAAGCTCGTGAAGAAGGCAAAGCGAAACCTAAGGCGAAGAAAGCTCAACAGCCTCGTCGTCAAGCGCCTAAAGCACCAAAAGTAGAAAAGCCTGTAGAAACACGCGCTTTGAACGCTGACGAATTCATCGCTGGCAAAGAAGTAAATGTGAACATGGGTAAAGGAAACATGGCTGCGACCATTGTTGAAATCAATAAGGAAGATGTGCGTGTTCAGTTAGCAAACGGCCTACAAATGGTTGTTAAAGCGGAGCACTTGCGCGCTTAAAGGAGATACTCCTACGCATGAAATGCCGTTCAAAATTGACACTGATTGCTGCTAGCTTTTGGCTAGCAGCTTCAGCTCAGGCTCTTGAAGCCAAATTAGATCAGGACGATTTACCTCTACTCGCTCCTGAGGTCCAACACGAAACTGCTAGTAAACGTGTTACTTCTCGATTTACTCGTTCTCACTATAAACACTTCAATCTCAACGATGATTTCTCTCAAGCTATCTTTAATCGTTACTTAGAGATGCTGGATTATAATCGTAATATCTTCACTCAAGCTGATATTGACTCTTTCGCTGCGTCATCTACACAAATTGATGATCAACTGAAAGCAGGCAATAACCAGATTGCATTCGATGTTTATAATTTGTCTATGCAGAAGCGTTTTGAACGTTTTCAATATGCATTGTCTTTGCTAGATACAGAGATTAAGTTTGATACCGATGAAAGTATTGAGCTCAATCGTAGTGAAGCGGAATGGCCAAAAGATATCGCTGAAGTGAATGAGCTTTGGAGAAAACGCGTTAAATACGATGCGTTGAATCTAAAACTTACTGGTAAAGAGTGGCCAGAGATTCAAGAAGTTTTGGAAAAGCGTTACAACAATGCGATGAAGCGTATTACGCAATCGCACAACGAAGATGCTTTCCAAATCTACATGAACGCATTCGCGCGTGAAGTTGATCCGCACACCAGTTACCTTTCTCCAAGAAATGCAGAACAATTCCAATCTGAGATGAATCTATCTCTAGAAGGTATTGGCGCTGTACTTCAGATGACAGACGACTACACCGTTATTCGTTCTTTAGTGGCTGGTGGCCCTGCTTCAAATAGCAAACAATTGAGCGATGGCGACCGTATTGTTGGCGTTGGTCAAGATGGCGAAGAGATTGTTGATGTTATCGGCTGGCGTTTAGACGATGTAGTGCAATTAATTAAAGGACCGAAAGGGACTAAAGTTAAGCTACAGATCTTGCCAGACGGTAAAGATGCAAAAAGTCACGTTGTCACAATTGTACGCGATAAGATTCGTTTAGAAGACCGCGCTGTTAAATCAGAAGTTATCGAGAAAGATGGCAAGAAGATTGGTGTACTCGAAGTACCTAGTTTCTATGTTGGTCTTTCTAAAGATACCGATAAACTGATCACCGAGCTTAAAGAGCAAGGTGTTGAAGGTATTATTGTTGATCTGCGAAACAATGGCGGTGGTGCACTCACTGAAGCAACTGAACTCTCTGGTTTGTTTATCAAAGAGGGACCCGTTGTTCAGGTGCGTGATAGCTACGGTCGTGTCAAAGTGAACAGTGATACTGATGGCGAAATTAGTTACCAAGGTCCACTAACGGTATTGGTCAATCGCTACAGTGCTTCAGCCTCTGAGATCTTTGCGGCAGCGATGCAAGATTACGGTCGTGCAATCATTCTTGGCGAAAACTCTTTCGGTAAAGGAACGGTGCAACAACATCGCTCTTTGAATCATATCTATGATTTGTTCGATAAAGAGTTAGGCTACGTTCAATACACAATCCAAAAATTCTACCGAATCAATGGTGGTAGTACGCAAAACAAGGGTGTAGTACCTGATATTGCTTACCCAACGCCAATTGATCCTGCAGATACTGGTGAAAGTGTTGAAGACAACGCTCTTCCTTGGGACAGCATCGACAAAGCGAAGTACTCAGTGTTACAGCGTAACGATGAGCAGATCGCAGCGTTGACGGCTAAACACGAAGCTCGTATCGCAACAGACATGGAATTTGGCTTTATCGCGCAAGATATTGAAAAATATAAGGCAGATAAAGACGACAATGACCTTTCTCTTAATGAAAAGGTTCGTCAACAAGAGAGTGATGATGCGGATGCGCTTCGTCTAGAGCGTATTAACCAACGTCAAAAAGCCGCTAAGTTAGAGGCATTTAAAACGTTGGATGATATTCCAAAAGACTACGAAGCCCCGGATGCTTATCTTGATGAATCAGTTGCTATCATGCTGGATATGATCAAGAAATAAACAAAATACCTGTTATAAGGTGATTGTTTAAAGACGTACTATTTGAAAAGCGAGCTTAGGCTCGCTTTTTTTGTACCTGTGTTCTTGCCTCGAATAATGTCATGTTAACGGCATGCTTCCTCGCTTTTTAACTTGCTGCAGAACCACTGTTATTTGATTTTCGGCTGTGAAGTACACTGTAAAAATAACTAAAC
The DNA here is from genome assembly GCF_041474215.1 of Vibrio sp. 10N.222.52.C12. Taxonomy (NCBI): domain Bacteria; kingdom Pseudomonadati; phylum Pseudomonadota; class Gammaproteobacteria; order Vibrionales; family Vibrionaceae; genus Vibrio; species Vibrio sp. 10N.222.52.C12. The sequence continues at coordinate 47,262 of NZ_JBFRTR010000091.1, read as the reverse complement.
TTAAGTATTTTTTTTCGAGTGATAATGACATTTAAGTTACTTCGCACTTAAAATTTAGTGACTTAGATCATATTTTTTCGCTTTCTATTCATTACGTGCCTAAGCTTAAAGAAAACGAGGGGACGCTTATGAAATGGATTCTACTATTTTTATCTTGTTTAAGTTTTGTGGCTTTTGGGAGCGAGGTCGCTTCGAGTAGCCAACAATCAAAAAGCGATAGTAATCTATCTCATTTTGACCTTCCTTTGCTGCTTGGTGATTGGTATTTGATGAATCCTGATCCTGAGCAAGGCACTGAAAACTTTAGAGCGATCAAGCTCACTCTTGATTCAAACTACTCATTCACTATCGATATCCAAAAGAAAGACTACAGTGTCGATCATTGGGAAGGTTTGTATAACGCTAATGAAGACACGATTATTTTGGGTTTGAATACTTCTGAGCCTCAGGTTTACGCGTACAGTAGTAATCATAATATGCTGAATCTTAACGGTGTTATGTTCACCAAAGCCTTGCCTAACGCCCTAGCTGGAATATGGTCAAGCGCCGAACTGTCTGGAAGCGATTTGCGTGCCAGCAACATTCAAAAAATGGATTTAGTGCTTCAACCAGATTTTATCTTCATGTTCCGAGTGTCCGATGAAGAAGGCGGAGAAGTCATTCGTCGCGGTGTGTATTACACCGAGGGCGACCAATTAGTACTGCTTTATGAGAACGGTGAACACGGTACTCGTTACACATTGAACAGTGATGTTTTGACGCTTCAAGGTGAAGAGGGAGACATGTTCGCGGTGCTTAATCGCATACGTTAAGGACGAGTTTTAGCCATAAAATCGGCTCGTTGAAAATATGGCACACAGTTCATTTCTTAGCCGTTCCTTTCTGATTTGATTGATAAAATAGCAAAACATGGAGGCATTTTCCTACAATGCCTCCTTTTTTTAATATTCCCCTTGTGTTCTTGGCGCTCAACCTTTAGATATATACAGTTAACAAATAATTACGTATAACGATCAAAAGGAACCCGTCATGGCACATACACCTCAAGCCAAGTATCGTAAAGATTATCAATCACCATCTCACACGATTTCTGAAATCGATCTTACTTTCGATTTGTACGACTCAGCATCCATTGTTACGGCTGTTTCTAGTGTTAAGCAGGAGAAAGACAGCACGACATTAGTACTTGATGGTGAAGGCTTGAAGTTGGTTTCTGTTTTGGTTGAAGGCAACGAATGGACTCAGTACGAGCAGTCTGAAACTCAACTTACGCTGAATGACCTTCCAAAAGAATTTACTCTAACCATCGTTACCGAAGTTAACCCTGAAGGGAACAGTGCACTTGAAGGCTTGTACAAGTCGGGTGGCGCGTTCTGCACTCAATGTGAAGCTGAAGGTTTCCGCCGTATCACTTACTACATGGATCGCCCAGATGTGTTGGCGAAATTCACTACAACGGTAATTGCAGACAAAGCAGAGAACCCATTCTTATTAAGTAATGGTAACCGTGTAGATGAAGGTGAAGCTGAAAACGGTCGTCATTGGGTGAAGTGGCAAGACCCACATCCAAAACCAGCGTACTTGTTTGCTTTAGTAGCGGGTGACTTTGATGTACTTCGTGACGCATACACTACACAATCGGGTCGTAAAGTTGACCTAGAAATCTTTGTTGATAAAGGCAATCTAGACCGTGCGAGCCACGCGATGGTTTCTTTGATTAACTCAATGAAGTGGGACGAAGAACGTTTCAATCTTGAATACGACTTAGACATCTACATGATCGTAGCCGTTGATTTCTTCAACATGGGTGCGATGGAAAACAAAGGCTTGAACGTATTCAATTCGAAGTTCGTTCTAGCAAACGACCAAACTGCAACGGATACAGATTACCTAGGTATTGAAGCAGTAATCGGCCATGAATATTTCCACAACTGGACAGGTAACCGAGTGACGTGTCGCGATTGGTTCCAGTTAAGTCTGAAAGAAGGCTTAACGGTATTCCGTGACCAAGAATTCTCATCTGATCTTGGTTCTCGCGCAGTAAACCGTATTAACAATGTACGTATCATTCGCGGTCCACAATTTGCAGAAGATGCTAGCCCAATGTCTCATCCAATTCGTCCAGAAAAAGTGATAGAAATGAATAACTTCTATACTTTGACAGTGTACGAAAAGGGCAGTGAAGTGATCCGTATGATCCACACATTGTTGGGCGAAGATGGTTTCCAAAAAGGCATGAAGCTGTACTTCGAACGTCACGATGGTACGGCTGCAACATGTGAAGACTTCGTCGCGGCAATGGAAGATGCGTCGGGCGTTGACTTATCTCAGTTCCGCTTATGGTACAGCCAGTCTGGTACGCCGACGCTGTCTGTTGAAAGTAAGTACGACGCAGAGAAGAAACAGTACACGTTAACAACTCGCCAAGTAACAGCGCCAACTCATGAGCAAACGGAAAAGCAGGCTCTGCATATTCCTCTTGATATCGAGCTGTACACAGCTGCGGGTGAAGTTGTTGAGTTACAATGTAACGGTAAGCCAGTTCATAATGTATTAGATGTGAAAGAAGCAGAGCAAACGTTCGTGTTTGAAAACGTTTCTGAGCAACCGATCCCATCATTACTTCGTGAATTTTCTGCGCCAGTGAAATTGGAATATGACTACTCAGATGAAGAACTGATCTTCCTAATGGTAAATGCACGCAATGAGTTCTCTCGTTGGGATGCGGGTCAAATGCTATTAGCGAAGTACATCCGCAGTAACGTTGAGAAGGTTCAACAGGGTCAAGCGTTTGAGCTTTCTGATTCTGTTGTTGATGCATTCCGTGGCGTACTGCTGAGTGATTCACTAGAGCCTGCGTTTATTGCAGAAATGCTTTCTCTACCAAGCCACAATGAAGTATCGGGTTGGTACGAGCGCGTTGATATTGATGCGGTCGCATCGGTTCTTAACTCGATGAAAGTTACATTAGCTGCAGAACTTGAAGACGAGTTAGCGGCGGTTTATCACAGCCACGCACTAACAGAATACACGATCGATCACGATTCGATTGGTAAGCGTACTCTACGTAAAGTTTGCTTAAGTTACTTAGCTCATACTGGGCAGGGTAATGACTTGGTTGTTGCGATGTATCAACAAGCGAATAACATGACAGATACGATGGCAGCAATGGGCGCGGCAAACAGTGCACAACTACCATGTCGTGAAACCTTGATGGTGGATTACAGTGACAAGTGGAAACACGATGGTCTTGTTATGGATAAGTGGTTTGCATTGCAAGGTACAAACCCAAGTTCAAACGCACTTGAAGTGATCAAAGCGTCGATGTCGCACCAGGCGTTCAGTTTGAAGAACCCGAACCGTACCCGTAACTTGGTCGGTTCATTCTTAAACATGAACCCGGTTCAATTCCACGACAAGTCTGGTCAAGGCTATGCATTTGCAGGCGAGATCTTACGTGAACTGAACAGCAGCAACCCGCAAGTGGCTTCACGTCTGATTGACCCGCTACTTAAGTTCCGTAAGTACGATGATGAACGCCAAGCTCTGATCAAAAAAGAACTAGAGACGTTAAAGAACATGGACAACCTAGCAAAAGACTTGTTTGAGAAAGTGACGAAAGCACTAGAGGCTTAAGTCAGCGCGCATTCAGGTAACTGTTTGCTAATAAGCGGTTTACTAATAAACTGTTTGCTATAATGAAAGGTCATCAGTGGTAGAGAATATCTGCCACTGATTTTTTGTTTCTGGTTCATCGAATTTTCGATAAGCTAGAGCAGCTTCAAGTTCAGTTTCACCGTCAGACATCTAAAAGTGCCAAAAAACACTGGCACTGTATATTTATACAGGTATCGTATGAATCGCTATATTTTCCAACTTAACATCTCATATCAGCAGTTTTTGGCCAGCTATTCTGGCGCCGCAAGTAAAGTTCAAGTGATAACAACAACAGGTTTACGCTTACAGTTACCTGCAACTCGGTTCAGACCATTTCTTACACAAATAGGGGTTAGAGGGCAGTTTAGGCTGACAACTGACCAAAAAAATAAGTTTATTAAGTTAGAAGCTCTGTAAACCTTGGCGTGCCTAGTGAGTTAAAAGGAATCTTAATCACATAATCAAACATTTCAGCTCTTACCACCTCCAAAACAATTAACTATTTTTCAATAATGCTTTTACAATAAATGAATGCATTACCTTTGCTTAACTCGTTAGTAGAAAAGCGCTCAACGGCACGTTTCAAACACCAGATTAAGTGATCCCCCTAATAATAAAATATAATTCTAATTGTGGAGTGTGACTATGACCGCACGTGAAACTGTGGTTCCAGTTTTACTTGAAAAAGTTTACAAGCTGATTCAAGACAAACTTGACCTTGCTCATCGACCTCTCGTAACTCAACTTGCTCAACACTTGTTTAGTAACGTTTCTCACGACGATCTAACTCAGAGAAACGAATCCGATTTATATGGTGCTGTAGTTAGCTTATGGCATCACATCAATGAAAAGAAAGCCGACGAAATCTCTGTACGCGTATTCAACCCGACGGTAAGTCGTCAAGGTTGGCAGTCTACTCATACTATCGTTGAGATAGTCGTTCCAGACAGTCCATTCCTTGTTGATTCCGTAAAAATGGCATTGACTCGCCTAGACCTTTCTTCTCACCTTATGCTTCATAACCCAACACAAATCTCTCGCTCAGATAAGGGCAGTGTTGTCGGTGTAAGCAATAACGAAGGTGCATTCCAATCGCTTTTCCATATCGAAGTTGACCGTCTGAGTAGTAAAGCTGAAATGACAGCACTTAAAACGGAGTTGCTGGATATCTTTACCGACACTAGCTTAGTCGTGAACGATTGGTTGAAGATGGTTGAAAGACTTGAAGAAGTGACCAATCAAGTTGAACAGCAAAAAGAGAGCATTCCAGTAGACGGCCAGCGCTTTGATGAAACGTTGGCGTTTCTTCGTTGGTTAGGCCAACACAACTTTACATTCATGGGTTATAAGGAATATGACCTAGTTTCAGTTAACGGCGACACTGAACTGCAACCGACCAAGGAGCAAGGTCTTGGTTTGTTTGCGAACTCAGATCGTGTACGTAACGTTAAGCTATCTGAGTTTTCTGATTCGGCACGTCTTGAAGCGAAAAAGCCTTATGTGCTTATCGTAACCAAGGGCAACACGGCTTCACGCATTCACCGCCCAGCTTACAACGATTACATTGGTATTAAGAAGTTCGATAAGAACGGTAAGGTCATTGGTGAGCACCGCTTTACTGGTCTTTACACATCTGCCGTTTATAACCAAACCGTTGAAACGATTCCTCTTGTTCGCGAGAAAGTAGAACGTATTTTGGATGCGAGTGGTTACCGTGAAGGTTCATACTCTTACAAAGCGCTGCACAACATTCTTGAAAACTACCCACGTGATGAACTGCTGCAAGCTCGAGAAGAAGAGCTACTAGAAGTCGGTACGGGCGTAGTACAAATGCAAGATCGCGATCTCCTGCGTTTGTTTGTTCGCAAAGACCCGTTTGGTCGTTTCTTTAGCTGCATGGTTTACGTAACAAAAGATCGTTACAACACTGAGCTTCGTCGCCAAACACAGCGCATCTTGAAACAGTACTTTGGTTGTGAAGAAGAGGTTGAATTTACAACGTACTTCTCTGAAAGCCCGCTAGCAAGAACGCACTATATTGTTCGTGTTGATAACAACAACATGGATGTGGACGTGAAAACAATTGAGCAAAATTTAATGGAAGTATCGTCTACGTGGGATGACCGTCTGTCTGAATCTATCATTGCAAACTTCGGTGAAAGCAAAGGTCTTCCATTGTCGAAAGAGTACATGCGTGCATTCCCACGTTCGTACAAAGAAGACATGATGCCAGGTTCTGCTGTTGCCGACATTGAACGTTTAGAAGCGCTAAGTGAAGACAACAAACTGGGTATGCTTTTCTACCGTCCTCAAGAAGAAGCGGCAGATTCAAAAGCCGTTCGTTTGAAGTTGTTCTACCACAGCGATGAGCCAATTCACCTTTCTGATGTTATGCCAATGCTTGAAAACTTTGGCCTACGCGTTATCGGTGAATCTCCATATGAAGTGCGTAAAACCAACGGTGTGACCTATTGGATCCTTGATTTCTCTATGCTGCACAAGAGCGATAAGACCATTGATCTTCGTGAAGCTCGCGATCTTTTCCAACAAGCCTTTGCGGCAATCTGGGCGGGTGAGTTAGACAGCGATGGTTTCAACCGCTTAGTACTTGGCGCTGGTCTTTCTGGCCGTGAAATCTCAATCTTACGTGCTTATGCTCGTTACATGCGTCAAGTTGGTTTCCCATTCAGCCAACAATACATTGAAGACACATTGTCTCATTACCCAGAATTAGCGAAAGGGCTAGTGAGCCTATTCGGCAAGCGTTTTGACCCGAAACTGAAGGGCAGCGTAAAAGGCCAACAAGATCTTATTAAGAAGATCACTGAACAGTTGGATCATGTAGAAAGCTTGGATGATGATCGTATCATTCGTCGCTACATGGAAATGATCACTGCAACGCTTCGTACTAACTACTACCAAGTAGACGAGAATAAGCAGTCTAAACCTTGGTTGGCTCTGAAAATGAGACCAAGCGAGATTCCAGATATCCCTGCGCCGGTTCCTGCGTTTGAGATCTTCGTTTACGCACCAGACATTGAAGGTGTGCATTTACGTGGCGGTAAAGTAGCACGCGGTGGTTTACGTTGGTCAGACCGTCAAGAGGACTTCCGTACTGAGATTCTAGGCCTAGTTAAAGCGCAACAAGTTAAGAACACGGTTATCGTACCGGTTGGTGCTAAAGGTGGTTTCGTTTGTAAGCGTCAACACATGATGTCTGGCCGAGACGAGATCTTTGCTGAAGGTCAACGTTGTTACAAGCGCTTCATCCGTGCATTGCTAGACGTTTCAGACAACATCATTGAAGGTGAGGTTATCCCACCTAAGAGCGTTGTTCGTCACGATGAAGATGACCCATACTTGGTTGTTGCAGCCGATAAAGGCACCGCGACATTCTCAGATCTAGCGAACTCAGTAGCTGAAGAGTACAACTTCTGGCTAGGTGATGCGTTTGCATCGGGTGGCTCTAACGGTTACGACCACAAAGCCATGGGTATCACGGCGAAAGGTGGCTGGGAATCGGTTAAACGTCACTTCCGCGAAATGGGTATTAACTGTCAAAGCACAGACTTCACTGCCATTGGTGTGGGTGATATGGCGGGTGACGTATTTGGTAACGGTATGCTGCTATCTAAGCACATTCGCTTGCAAGCTGCGTTTAACCACATGCACATCTTCATTGACCCGAATCCAGAATCAGCATCAAGCTGGGTAGAGCGTGACCGTCTGTTTAATCTGCCTCGTTCAAGTTGGGAAGATTACAATAAAGACCTGATTTCTCAAGGTGGTGGCATCTTCTCTCGCCGAGCGAAGTCTATCTCTTTGACACCTGAAATTCAGAAAATGCTGGGTACCAAGAAAGCATCAATGGCACCAAACGACTTGATCAAAGCGATCTTGTCTATGAAAGTTGATCTACTTTGGAACGGCGGTATTGGTACTTACGTTAAGTCTTCTAGTGAGACTCATACCGATGTGGGTGACCGTGCAAATGACGTGCTACGTATCGATGGCCGTGACCTGAAAGCTAAGGTTGTTGGTGAAGGCGGTAACTTGGGTATGACTCAATTGGGTCGTATTGAATACGCTCTAACGGGCGGTCGAGTTAATACTGACTTTGTCGATAACGTTGGTGGTGTAGATTGCTCGGATAACGAAGTTAACATTAAGATCTTCTTGAATGGCTTGGTGTCTAATGGTGATCTTACCGTTAAGCAACGTAACCAAGTTCTTGAATCTATGGAAGATGAAGTAGGTGAAATCGTACTAGACGACGCTTACTGCCAAGCTGAGTCTATCTCTGTTACTGAGCATCAAGGTGTAGGCTTAGTGAAAGAGCAAATCCGCTTTATCCACACAATGGAAAAAGCCGGGTACTTAGACCGTGGTTTGGAATACATCCCAGATGACGAAACGCTGCTAGAACGTGAGAAGCAGGGCCAAGCACTAACAAGACCAGAGCTATCAGTATTGATCGCTTACGGTAAAATGGTTCTAAAAGAAGATCTTGTGAGTGATGACATTGCGAATGATGAGTTCCATGCTCAACAACTGATGCAATACTTCCCAACAGAGTTACGCCGTAACTACTCTCAGCACATGGATAACCATCCACTTCGTGCAGAGATCATTGCGACTGCGCTTGCTAACCAAATGGTTAACGAGATGGGCTGTAACTTCGTGACTCGCTTGCAAGAAGAGACGGGCGCGAACATTGTTGATATTGCGAATGCTTACGCGGCATCACGTGAAATCTACGGCCTGGGTAAGGTATTGAAGAGCATCCGTGAACTGGACAACATCTCAAGTTCTGAAGCTCAATACGAATTGCTTTACCATGTACGTCGTACGCTTCGTCGTCTAGCACGCTGGTTGCTAAGAAACCGTACCGGTAAACAGTCAGTGAATGCATTGATTGAGCTTTACCAAGGTGATGTCGTCGCAATTACTGAGAAGCTGGATGAAAACCTAGTGGCTTCAGAAGTAGAAGAGCATCAAGCAATGGCTCAAGTATGGATTGACCAAGGTGTAAACGCTGAGCTGGCTAATTCAGTGGCTCGTTTGTCTAGCCTGTACTCAGCACTGGATATATCTACAGTGGCTCGTGAAACAGGTAAAACAGTACAGCAAGCGTCTAAGCTTTACTTCAACCTAGGCGACCGTTTGTCACTGCACTGGTTCTTGAAGCAAATCAATGGCCAAGCTATAGACAACAACTGGCAAGCACTGGCGCGTGCAGCATTCAGAGAAGATCTGGATTGGCAGCAACGCCAGTTAACTGGTCAAGTACTTAACTGTGGTTGTGCTTCAGATATCGATGTGATTAAAGCGCTTGATGACTGGATGGAAAGTAACTCTGTTTCTCTACATCGTTGGGAAAGCATCCTAAACGAATTCAAAGTAGGTTCTGTTCATGAGTTTGCTAAGTTCTCAGTAGCACTGCGTGAATTGATGCTGTTGAATCTAAACTGCATGTCAAAAGACTAGTTACTAGATAAGACGAAAAAGTATAAGGGCAGGCCAAAAGGTCTGCCTTTTTCGTTTCGGTAAAGTGGAAACAATAGGCCTAACGACTTTTGAAGAACAAACTTCGACGCAAACGTTGTTTGTTGTTAAGTGACCTGATGGCTGTACTAAGGTTGAGATTAGAAATGGCTTAATAACTTGAAGAAACGATAACGTTTGCTTAATAATGAACCTCATTCGTTAGCAAACTTGATTATCTTACCCTTACAGACAGTAATAGATTGAATAGTTGGGTAAATAAGTAAATAATAGCGCCCCGTTTACACGGGGCTTTTTTCTATCGGAGGCACAATGCTTTACCGTCTAGCCAGAACTGGCTTTTTCCAACTTGATGCCGAAAAGGCACATGATCTTGCAATTCAAAATTTCAAGCGCTTCACAGGCACACCTATTGATCTTTTGTATCGCCAACAATTACCTCACCGACCTGTAGAGTGCATGGGTCTTACTTTTAAAAACCCAGTTGGCCTTGCTGCTGGCCTAGATAAAAACGGCGAATGTATTGATGCATTTGGCGCAATGGGTTTTGGTTTCGTAGAAGTAGGAACAGTGACTCCACGTCCGCAAGCGGGTAACGACAAACCTCGTTTATTCCGTCTTGTTGAAGCTGAAGGTATCATCAACCGCATGGGTTTTAACAACCTAGGCGTCGACAACCTTGTTGAGAATGTTAAGAAGTCGAACTACGATGGCATCTTAGGCATTAACATTGGTAAGAATAAAGACACACCAATTGAAAAGGGCGCTGAAGATTACTTGATCTGTATGGAGAAGGTATATCAATACGCTGGTTACATTGCTGTGAACATCTCTTCACCAAACACTCCAGGACTTCGTTCTCTACAATACGGCGAAGCTCTAGACGATCTATTGTCTGAACTTAAAACGAAACAATCTGAACTGGAAGAGAAGCATGGTAAATATGTTCCTCTTGCTCTTAAGATTGCTCCGGATCTAAGCGACGACGAAATTCGCCAAATTTGTGAATCATTGATCAAAAATAAGATCGATGGTGTGATCGCAACAAACACAACATTGGATCGTTCAATCGTTGAAGGTATGAAACATTGTGATGAAGCGGGTGGCCTAAGTGGACGTCCTGTTCAATCTCGTAGTACTGAAGTAGTTCGTAAACTTCACGAAGAGCTGGGTGACAAACTGCCGATCATTGGAGTAGGTGGTGTTGACTCGTATGTTGCTGCAAAAGAGAAAATGATGGCGGGCGCGAAGCTTGTACAGGTTTACTCTGGTTTCATCTACAAAGGCCCAGGCCTAGTTGGCGACATCGTTAAAAATCTATAAGCTGAAAATTGCTTTTATTTTTGAAAATCGACAATCTGGCATCGTCTTACTAAAAGAGACACTGTAACTCACTGAGTTGTAGAGAAAAGCGATAAGAAAGAGGAATTCATTTCCTCTTTTTTTTTGCCTATTGCTCAGTAAAATTACTGTAATTGAAGGTAATTTTGCGTTTTACCTAATGGAATGGTTCAACAGTGTGAGACGAAATGATGCTTAAACCTAGCGATACATGGAGTTGGTATTACGATGAGCAGCAATGTTCATTAATGCTAAACCTCGGAGAGGATATGATTTTCAAAACGAATCTGGTCCGCAATAAGCTGGTGGACTGCGCGTTTCGAGATAATGAATTCACCGTTGATGACGCATCTTCATACCAAACCTTCAAAGAACAAATTTCTGGCTTAGAACTGTCTGAGCCTCGTCAAGCTGAATTAGCACTCTATTGTGTGGCAGCAAAGCGTTTCCATAAGCCTGTACAGCCTAAGAGTTGGTTCTTCGACTCACAAGGTACTGGCCATGAATATCCTCAAGAAGGGGATATTGTACAAATGAATAACGAGCATAGCTTAGGGTATTTCATTGTATTAGAAGTGGGAGAGTGTGCGAGCCTATGTGCATTTGTTGACCTAGAAGAGTTCCTGTTAACGCCTTCAAAAGGACTGCGATTTGGAGACTCAATCAAGGTGATGCACGATAGAATGGTAGACGCGAACGCTATCCTTCATCAGACACACATAGCGATGGTAGGTTAACCTCTAATCTAGCACATCATTTCAACCACGCATCGCAGCACACAAACGTATAAACCTTCCTCAGAATCGGCTCATTAGCCGATTTTTTTGTGCCTAAAAAACCTCATCCTGATAAATACATCACGGCTTAACCATTTAAATAGTGAACTTACGACTATTTTTTCACCTTAATTTCTGCCCGTTTTCATCGCCAGAAGAGTAAATCTACCGTCTTTATTCCCTGTTTTTGGTCTTTTGTAGCTAAATTTCATCCATAAATCTCCTTTGGTATATACCAGTTTTGAGGTGAATATAAATTCACATTGCTACTTTGGTTAATAAGTGGTCAGAAATGAAGTTGGTTTGATAGGTCTTATGTTCTAAGGGGATGTGGGTAAGCGATCGCTTCAAGACTGTGCATTTGCTAGCCAGTTAGTCGAAAGATTCAATGAAAAGACGTGTTTAGTGTGATGCTCTAGTTACAAATTCAGGTATAATCGAACTCATTTTTATCAATAAAAGAACACTATGAATCAATATCTAGCGGTTACCTCAAACGGCCTTGAGAATTTATTAGTTGAAGAACTAACCCAACTAGGGATTACAAACGCAAAACCTGTTCAAGCAGGTGTTAAATTCAAAGCGACCAATGAGCAAATTTATCGTTGTTGTTTGTGGAGCCGTTTGGCTTCTCGATTTGTACGTGTCCTTTCTGAATTCACTTGTATGGACGACATGGATTTGTACCTATCAACCACTGCGGTTAACTGGGTAAATCAATTCCATAGCTCTAAGCGTTTTGTTGTTGACTTCAATGGTACGAACAACGAAATCCGTAATAGCCAATACGGTGCGATGAAAGTAAAAGATGCGGTTGTCGATTGCTTCGAGAAGAAGTCTTTGCCTCGTCCTTCTATCAGCAAAGAGAACCCAGATGTTCGTATTCACGTTCGTCTACACCGTGATAAAGCGATTCTTGGTGTTGATATGGTGGGTAGCGGTCTTCACCAACGTGGCTACCGTCCAGAATCAGGTCGTGCTCCGCTGCGTGAAACACTAGCTGCTGCAATCCTTCTTCGTAGTGGTTGGGATGCAACGAAACCTTTCTTAGATCCTATGTGTGGTTCAGGTACGTTAGTGATTGAAGCTGCAATGATGGCTGCAAACCTAGCACCGGGTGTTAAACGTCAGAAGTGGTGTTTTGAATCACTAGAAGATTTCGAGCCTGAGCTTTGGGCTGAAGTTAAAGCAGAAGCGAACGTCCAAGGCCGTCGTGGCGTTAAGAAAGTAGAATGTAAGTTCTATGGCTATGACAATGACGAACGCATGATCAAAACAGCGCGTGACAATGCTCGTCGTGCTGGTGTTGAAGAGTTGATTGAATTCGAAGTAGGTGATGCTGCAAAACTTAAGCGTCCTACCGAGTTTACTGATGGTGTGATTGTTTCTAACCCACCTTATGGTGAGCGTTTAGGTACAGAGCCGGGTCTTATTGCTCTTTACACAGCATTTGGCGCGCAGCTTAAAGCTGAATTTGGCGGTTGTAACGCGTCTATCTTCTCTAGTTCAGACGAACTACTGAGCTGCTTACGCATGCGTGCAGACAAACAGTTCAAATTGAATAACGGTGCGTTACCGTGTCACCAAAAGAACTACTCAATTTCAGATCGTCCGATGTCAGAACGTCCAACGGGCGAGCAAGAACAGTTAATTGCTCCTGACTTCGCAAACCGTCTTAAAAAGAACATCGGTAAAATTGGCAAGTGGGCTAAGAAAGAGCAATTAGATTGTTACCGTATCTACGATGCGGACTTACCAGAATACAATGTAGCGATTGATGTATACCCAGGTCATCTTGTGATTCAAGAATACGCAGCGCCTAAAGATGTACCGGAAGAGAAGGCTAAACGTCGCTTAACCGATATCATCCGTGCTTCTATTCAAGTAACAGGCGTAGAAGCAAACAACGTTGTGCTTAAAGTTCGTCAGAAACAGAAAGGCCGTTCTCAATACCAGAAATTGGCTCAAGACTCATCGAACTTAGAAGTGAACGAGTATGGCGTTAAGCTGATTGTTAATCTTCATGATTACCTAGATACCGGGTTGTTCCTAGATCATAAGATCACTCGTCGTCGTATCGGTGAGATGGCCGCAGGTAAGGATTTCCTAAACTTGTTTGCTTATACAGGAAGTGCATCTGTTCATGCTGCTGTGGGTGGTGCTCGTTCTACAACTACTGTTGATATGTCTAATACCTACCTAGAGTGGGCGAAAGAGAACATGGAGCTTAACGGTCGTGTTGGTCGTCAACATCAGTTTGTTCAAGCTGACTGTCTACAATGGCTAGCTAAAGAGCAGGGTTCTTATGATCTGATCTTTATCGATCCACCTACGTTCTCTAACTCAAAGCGTATGGATCAATCTTTCGATGTTCAACGTGATCACATTCAGCTGATGGAAAACCTTAAACGTCTTCTTCGTGAAGAAGGCACGATTGTGTTCTCTAACAACAAGCGTCACTTCAAAATGGACTTGGAAGCTCTAGATGAGTTAGGTCTTAAGGCTCAGAATATCTCAGCGAAGACACTTCCATTGGACTTCTCTCGCAATAAGCACATTCATAACTGCTGGTTGATTACACATAAGTAGTTAAGAGATCGTATAAGGATATATAGTGCTGACTCTCTACAGTACAGAAGGGTGCCATCTATGTGAGATGGCATTCCAACTCACGGAACAGTTAAACATTAGCCATCACGTCAACGTTGTTGACATTGCATTTGATGATGAGCTCTTTTCCCGTTACGGGGTCACTATTCCGGTGCTCAAATTTGAAAGCTCTGACCTTTCTCAAAGCTCAGAGCTTAACTGGCCATTTGGCTTGTTAGAACTTAATGATTGGTTAAAGAAGAATGGCATTACTTACAATTCATAATGGGCAATTAGCGTTTGGTGATCACCCATTATTAGATCGTGCGGACTTCGTGCTGCAAGAAAACGAACGTGTATGTTTAGTAGGGCGCAATGGCGCTGGTAAGTCGACATTGATGAAAATCCTATCTGGAAACATCATCATGGACGACGGTAAGATGCAAATCACGCAAGATGTGGTTGTGTCTCGTCTAGAACAAGATCCACCGCGTAATGAACAAGGTACAGTTTATGACTATGTTGCTGGTGGCCTTGCTGAAATCGGCGAACAGCTGAAGATCTATCATGATCTTCTGGATCTCATCGCGACAGACCCAAGTGAAAAGAATCTAAACCGCCTTACTCGCGTTCAAGAACAACTGGATCATGCTAATGCATGGCGTTTTGAAGATCGTGTAAGTAACGTATTGGGAGCACTTAAGCTGACTGCTGAAACCAAACTGACAGATTTGTCTGGTGGTTGGCAACGTAAAGCGGCACTTGCTCGTGCGCTTGTATGTGACCCTGACGTGCTTCTACTCGACGAACCGACTAACCACTTGGATGTTGCAACCATTGAATGGTTAGAGGGCTTCCTGAAAGACTTCCGCGGTTCAATCATCTTTATCTCGCATGACCGTGCGTTCATTAAATCGATGGCAACACGTATTGTCGATCTTGATCGCGGTAAATTGAGCTCTTTCCCGGGCGATTACGAAAATTACCTTGTTGAGAAAGAAGAGGCGCTTCGTGTTGAAGAAATGCAAAACGCTGAATTCGATAAGAAGCTTGCTCAAGAGGAAGTTTGGATTCGTCAGGGCATCAAAGCTCGTCGTACTCGTAACGAAGGCCGTGTTCGTGCGCTTAAGAAGCTACGTGAAGAACGTTTGAACCGTCGTGAAGTGCAGGGCAAAGCGATTATCCAAATCGACGATGGCCAGCGTTCAGGCAAGATTGTATTTGAAGCTGAGAATCTTAACTTTGGCTTTGAAGGCAAAGAAATTGTTAAGGACTTCAGCTTCAACATCATGCGTGGCGATCGTATCGCTCTGATTGGTCCTAACGGTTGTGGTAAGAGTACGGTACTTAAGCTGCTTCTTGACCAGCTTAAGCCTGATTCAGGTCGTTTGCATTGTGGTACTAAGCTTGAAGTCGCTTACTTTGACCAATACCGCGAAATTCTAGACCCTGAGAAGTCTGTAATTGATAACCTCGCGGATGGTAAGCAAGAAGTGACCGTAGGTGGCCGTGAGCGTCATGCTCTAAGCTACTTACAAGATTTCTTATTCTCTCCAAAACGTGCTCGCACTCCTGTTAAAGCACTATCTGGTGGTGAGAAAAACCGTCTGTTATTGGCGCGTATTTTCCTTAAGTCGAACAACTTGTTGATTCTCGATGAGCCAACCAACGATCTAGATATCGAAACTTTGGAACTTTTAGAAGATTTGCTTGCCAACTATCAGGGTACGCTGCTTTTAGTGAGTCACGATCGTCAGTTTGTTGATAACACAGTGATGACAAGTTGGATCTTTGAGGGTAATGGCGTTATTGAAGAATTTGTTGGTGGTTACCACGATGCTCAGCAGCAAAGAAAGCAAGCATTAGAGTACCGACAGGTTGAAAAGCCATCAAAGCCTGAGAAAGTAGTTGAGGAAACTCCCAAAACTGCGCCAGTTAAGGCTAAACCTAAGAAGTTATCGTATAAGCTACAACGAGAACTAGAAGCGCTACCAATGCGTTTGGAAGAATTGGAAACTCAAATTGAAACTCTTCAGGAAGAAGTCAACGATCCAAGCTTCTTTTCAAAATCTGTAGAGCAGACACAACCAGTTTTAGATAAGCTATCTGCAGCAGAGCAGGAGCTTGAAGTTGCTTTTGAGCGCTGGGAAGAGCTCGAGGCACTACAACAGGAAAGTTAAGAAGTAATAATGACTTGTACTAAATTTAAATTAACAACAGTTGCAGCGCTAGTTTTGGCTGCAACCAATGCCAACGCTGCACTTTACAAAGTAGTTGAAGTAACGCCTTCGATTACAGGTGCATCTGAAATCTTTGGTGTAGCGATTCAGCCAGCAACAGTTACAGACACTGAAAGTTGTTTTACGACTGGTACCGTTGGCGGAGTTGCATGTGATAGCTTTAAATTGGCTGGTGAAACTCGCAATGCAGTTGATGGAATCGGTTATCGCGAAGAAGTTCCGTTTGCTATGGATGCACCCTTCCAATACATTCAAGAACGTGATGACTTTGAAAACTACTGCTACCGCGAGCTTAGATATTCTACTTGTGAAAGTTGGGCCGACAATCGTTGGGCTACTTGGAGTAAAGAAAGCGACCTTAGTTATGTAAACGCGAAAGCTTTTATTGATAACGGTAGCTCTATAAGTCCTTATAATGTAGCAATTACTGCTCTGGATGAATCAGGTGCACCACTTGGTATTAAGTCAAACGGTAACGATATTCGTTATAATGCGGTTACAACAGTGCCTCTTACAGCCTCATCTGAATCACGTGCTTGGGGCGCTCTAACCGTTAATGATGGTACTACAGACATCGTTTACAATTTTGGTAGCATTTCGGTACAGGGACCTAAAACGGATACTTCTGATACGACATTCAGTTCTAAAGCTGCTATCTGGAAAGACGGAGAAGTTCATCAATTTATTTGGAAGCAAGGTGATATCCCCAAAACTGGAGACTACTTTGCTCAGGGAAGCATGCGTGGCCTTGCGGAAAACTCAGGAAAGTTATACGGCGTAGGTTTCGATACAGTGAATGGTAATGGTGATCTACAAGACATGAATGCAAGTGTCTTTGTAAGTGACTCATTAGACATTACCGGTGCTACTTGGGAAACTAAAATTATCAGCGGCGCAGAGGTAAAATCTGGTTCATCGAATGACGATGCTAGATACAGTAACTCTGTAGCGACTGACATCAACGATAATTTGTTCGCTGTTGGTTATTCTAAGCGTAATGGTTATGTACCAGAGAGTGGTAGTGCAGGTAATAAGCCTTTCGTTGTAACCGATGCCAAAAACCCAACAGCAACGTACTTGTCTGGTGGTATCTTCTTTGGTGGCTCAAGTGGTGAAGCTAAAGCCGTTAACAACTTCAATGAGTTTGTCGGTCAAATAGATGCAGAAACCACTCGTGAGGTTGATGGCAGTGAGCGTAGACATAGAGGCTTTATCTACCCATACAATGTCGACTCCTCGAAAGATGAGCGTCGTGTAGACATCTTTAATGGCCAAGCTTGGTGGATAGATGATCTAACAAACGGTGCAAACGCAGATGGGCAAGATTACTCTGACGCTAATAACTATTTCCGTATCATTGATGCGACAGATATTAATGATGCCGGTGTGATTTCTGCGACAGCTATTAAATGCATGCTTGATACAGATGGAGATGGTAGAGGAGATAAGGAACAAGCCTACGATACAACGTCTCATAACTCATACTGTGCCGGTGCGTCATCTAATGCGGTAGAAGAGGTTGTTGCGGTTAAACTGGTTCCAATTGCAGGTGCGACTAAAGATGATATTCAAACTCGTAGTGCCGACTCAGAAAAAGTTGATCGTCAAGGCGGTAGTCTAGGTTGGTTAACTTTGACTGTTCTTGGTCTATTAGGGTTCCGTAGAAAATTTAAATAATTTTATCTCTTGAGCCCGAGTTCACATTTCTGAATTCGGGCTTTTTTTCGCCTTGAGAAAAGTAAAAAATTGTTCGATTCTTAAAGTTGGAGTCACAAAAACTCCGTAAAGTTGTAATCATTGTATGTTAGTAAATGTAACACCCGTATGAGGACTGCACTATGAAGAGACAAAAGCGTGATCGACTAGAACGAGCACAATCTCAAGGCTACAAGGCTGGTTTAAATGGACGGTCGCAAGAAGCTTGCCCATATAGCCAAATGGATTCTCGGTCTTATTGGTTAGGTGGATGGCGTGACGCCAAAGATGACAAGCAATCAGGTCTCTATAAGTAGATAGGGCGTAAAGAATTCAAGGTCAGGGCTCCATTGTCTGTTGATTACAACGGCTGGAGCCTTGTTAGTTTCAGAACAACACAAAGACTCCCAGAGCTATGTAGCATTCTAGTTTCGCTATCATAAGCGTATCGCTGGTGGATTTATCCTGTTTCAAGCTTAATACGGGATACTTTAATGCACTATAACTAAATTTATTGGAACGAAAATAAAGCAGCCATGGGCTGCTTTACTAAAAATCTAACTATTAGATTAGAATGCTGACGTATCTTGGAAAAGGCCAACTTTCAAATCTTTAGCAACGTAGATCTCTTTACCATCAACAAGTACGCGACCATCCGCAAGGCCCATAACTAGACGACGGTTAACAACACGCTTCATGTGGATCTCGTAAGTTACTTTTTTCGCAGTAGGTAGAATTTGACCAGTGAATTTCACTTCGCCAACACCTAGAGCACGGCCTTTACCTTCGCCGCCAACCCAACCAAGGTAGAAGCCAACAAGCTGCCACATTGCGTCAAGACCTAGACAACCAGGCATTACTGGGTCACCCGGGAAGTGACAATCGAAGAACCATAGGTCAGGAGTAATATCCAGCTCAGCAAGAACTAAACCTTTACCGTAATCACCTTCAGTTTCAGACATCTTAGTGATGCGATCCATCATTAGCATGTTCGGTGCTGGTAGTTGAGGGCCTTGTGGCCATAGTTCGCCTTGGCTTGATGCTAGAAGCTCTTCGCGAGTGTAAGAATCACGTTTGTTTTGCATTATCAATTACTCCGATTTTTGATAGGTGCATATTAGTGAACAGGTGTACGCTAAACAAGTCCGATCAGTACTAGACAAACCAGTTTTTAATGCGTCCAACGATTCCAATAGGGTGCTCATGTCTTTCAAAGTTTTCAATACGTTCCGCGATTTTACTCAGAACGCTTTCTTGTTCATCGTCTCTAAATGGCTTGTTCATAATGAGAGGAATTGCTTCGTCTACATTAGACACAGACCAAATATGGAATTCTTCATTCTTAATGCTTTCAATAAGGTCAGGCTTTAGTGCAAGATGCCTTAAGTTAGATCTTGGAAGGATCACACCTTGTTCGCCTGTTAAGCCGTTGTGCTTACACACATGGTAGAAGCCTTCGATTTTCTCGTTTAGCCCGCCAACAGCTTGCACACGTCCAAATTGGTCAACTGCACCTGTAACCGCAATTTGTTGATTGATAGGGTATTCAGACAAAGCACTCACCAGAGAACAAAGCTCAGCAAGAGAAGCACTATCGCCGTCTACTTCGCAATACGATTGCTCAAACACAACAGAAGCAGCGTATGGCAACGGATCTTCAAGGTTTAGTGCGCTGCTCACAAATGCTTGCATGATCATCATACCTTTAGCATGAAGATTACCACCCAACTCGGCTTTGCGCTCAACGTCGGCAATATCCCCATCACCAAAGTGAATAACGCAGGAAATTCGTGCAGGTTCACCATAAGAGATCGGGTGTCCTGGAACATCGATAACCGTCAGACCATTAACTTGACCAACTTGTTCGCCCTCGGTTTCGATAATGACTTGGCCATCTCGAATATCATCAAGGGCGCGTTCTGGTAGGTAAGATTCGCGGTTATATTTGTGCTGTTGAGCTTGTTGGATATGGTGAATATCAATCTCACCATTGTCGGCTTCAATCAGAGCTTCGTTCAATAATGCATTGTGCCAAATAGGGCATAATGGAATATAGCTTTGATCTTCCGTTTCTCTTGCTCCGGCAGTAAGAATGCCCGTCAACGCTTGTTGCGTGATGGTTGCCAATTCATAACGTTGTTGAAGCCACTTAAGGTAACCAAGATATTGAGTCAAAGTCTCTTCAGAGAGCTTGATATCTTGTTCAATTTCGCTAAATAGGCAAAAGCCGGTTTGAATATCGCTGTCCAGGTAATCAAGGTCACCTAGTTGAGCTCTGTCTCCAACAACAATCAACTTAATGTTGTAAGTCAAAGGCAAAGTCGGGGATTGGTTCAAGTGCTCTGGATTACTGCTGATTGGTTCTACGGCTTCACCAAGCAGTGCTGATTTAAGCAGTAACCAGCTTCCTGGGTTGGCCAAGATCAAGTTTGCTGAAACGATCAGATAGCCGTTGTTTGCTCTAGCCAGTAGGCCGGGCTTTGTCGCTACAACCTTACCGTCTTTTGACTGAACTTGGTCAAACAGAGAGACAGCATTTAAAGACTCAGTTTTTATAACCGGTAGAGTGTGATCATCTAAAGCAGTGACTAGAGATTCAACAATCATTTGACGATAGATCGAATTGTCTGGAGCGTTTACAAGTAAAACACGCGAAAGGTTAGACAAACGGACAAAGCGGGTTAACGCATCTTTGAATCTATGTTGAATATCTGAAAACGGGAAAGGCGAGATGTCAGGGAATTGCTCTAATTGAGCGCTATATTCGTCGTACTGAGGCGTAACATGTCGCCAATCTACTTGAGTCATTTAAGTTTCTGATTATGATAATGAGGTAGGGAGTATATAGAAAAACCGATCTCGCTTGTAGCTCTATGTTGTAGTTACTAATCACTAAGCTAATATAAGTATGATCTTGGTCTATTCTTTCAAGATCATAATTGTTAAATAGCCTATTTTGGGTTACGCTGTCACTAGGATTAACTCTCGAGATTAGACATGAAATATCAGCAACTTGAAAACTTGGAATGTGGTTGGAAATGGAACTATCTGGTCAAAAAATGGAAAGAAGGCGAGTCGATCACCTGCCACATAGATTCAAGTGAAGCTGACGTTGCTGTTAAAGCCTTATTGAAGCTTGAACACCAACCTACAGGTGTCCTTGAGTGGATATCTAACAACATGTCTCCTGAGCTCGATAACAAGCTTAAACAAGCGATCAGAGCTAAGCGAAAACGCCACTTCAATGCTGAACAAGTTCATACAAAGAAGAAATCAATCGACCTTGATTACCGTGTATGGGAAAAGCTATCTCAACGTGCGAACGAGCTAGGTTGTACGCTCTCAGATGCCATCGAGTATTTGGTTAGCGAAGCGTCTCGTAGTGAGCAGGCCAGCAAGACGGTGACTAGCCTCAAAGAAGACTTAAGCAAGCTCCTTTCTGACGATAAATAACCATCAACAGTAGTGGTGACATTATGATGTACGTAATCTTAATCGGTGCGGTATTAGTTTTTTGGTTAGTAGCAGTCGACCGACCGGTATTGAAAATTAAATTTAGCGACGGGGCGATCGAACAAGTTAAAGGGCATCTTCCACCGAGCTTTAAGCACAACCTTCAAGAGATTGGTCATAACAATACCTTTAAAGGCAAGCTAAAAGTGTATGCAAAACGTTCTGGTTACAATCTCAAGTTCACTAAAGATGTTCCTAAAAACGTACAGCAACGTATTCGTAACGTGTTCCCGCATAATGGTTTTAAGTCTAAAGGCTCAAAGAAAGCGTAATCGTTGAGAGTTACGCGTTAGCTGGTCAATCCTCATACTAAGTTAATCCTTCATTTCTCTTAAATCTCCGCATACTGTTCTCACCCTCAACAAAGAGAGAGCAGTATGAGATATCTAGTATTACTATTATGTTTTTTATCCCCAGTCGCTTTTCCCGACGATGCATTGGTTAATCCTGTAGCTAAAAAGATAAAAGTAACCGTCATGAAAGGGCTCAACAAGAGTAATGTTGATTTCGAGGGTTATTGCGATCTGATGATTGAGATGAAGCACTCTAAAGGTTACGCAAGAATCAAAAAGGTGAGAACGTCTGGAGATAGTAAAGTTTGCAAGCAGGCGAAAAAACACCTACCGACGAAGAAAAGGTTCAAATACAGCTTTCCAGAAAAGTATATCCGGCTACATATCACACACTAGCCACTCTCAACGCACTATAACTAAATATCCTTAATTTTATTGAAACAATTTCGTGAACCAATCTCTAATTTCTATTAATATTAGTTTTGTTATAAAGGCAGGATATGCCGATACAAGAGCATTTACGGCAAAGGAAAGTCACGGTTGTTGTTAGCAAATAAAAGTTATACCTCTGAAGTAGTTGAGATCTCAAGGAAGGTCTCAATCAATGTTGAAGCTCGCTTTAATCGATGGTTAATCTCACCTGAATATAAGCTCGCACAATCTACAGTAGACACGTTACTAAGTTTGGAAAATAGGTATTGTGATAGTGTCATATTTGATGAATCTGACCGCATATCTCACAATCAACGTATTTTATTGCGCTGCGAGCAGGATAGAGTCAATGCTCATCGTGAAAAAGTCGACGCGAAGCAACAAACCTTACGATACGTTATCGATGATGTCAGCAATGCCGCTTCTGCGCTAATGCTTGAGAAGCTTCAAGGTACCTTAATAAGTTCGTTGTTTTCAGACTTACCCGATTACAATCAGTTCGCTAGTGTTGCGTATTCGCCATCTTTAAACTTTTCCAAACTCCATGAAATATCCGCGAAAAGTAGGCCATTGAGCTCAAGTTTAATCGAGTTTGTTTCCAATCAAGAGTTTGCAGATAAATATGGAAAGAAATCTAAGGTAATTCTCGATCCAAAAGTTGCAGCACGACAAATAGGAATAGAAAATTGTCGTTTATTGTTCCCATTGTTAATGAGTCAACAGCTGATTAAGTGGAATGATGGCAACATTAAACACATCACACCTAAGGTTTGGCAACACTTGGTCGTGACGTCAAATGCGACTCGAATTCGACTTCAAGAAACGTCGGTTAAAGATCCTAACGTAGGCATTTTACTTGGTGTGTTGAGAGTTCTGCCTTTGTTTTTAATTTGTAACCACTTTTCTTCAACGTTTGAAGACGCATTGGTAAAAACGATGCTTGGTTATCGTGAAGCAAGTGACAAGCATGACGAATATTATGCTTGTACTGAGGTGATGCCAAACACACAGTTTCTTGAATCAATGGTCGAGCAGCTAGAGCTTAAGCTACTAAAAAACCTCGTTGAATTTATAGATTGGAGCCCTGGAAATCAGTTCATCAAGAGGGCACTTCTAGAGGAAGTGAATGACATTCCAGTACTTGAGCGAACGGTTTATGGTGCAGCTTTGGCTCAAGGTAGAAAATATTCTGTTTTCGAGGCGTTAGATAATAGTGAACTATTTAACGTTAAGCACCGACCTTATTGGTTTTCAACTGTTCAAATGTCTATCGCGACGATTGAGCAGATGCAAGATAAAGTACTGGGAAAGCTTACGGTGAACATGTAATAAAAAGAGAGAGTCTCATTAATGTCGCTCTCTTTTTTGTTGCGCTGTAACTTTATGTGAATGTCTTGTTTTGGCGCTAAACAGTAGGATTACACTCTACTTAACTGACCACTTCGAAGGTAAACGACTCTTGCTTTGCTATTGCGTGTTTAACAGGGATACCAAGGCGCTGGCAAGTCATCAGAACTTTCAATTTCCTGTCGGCAGGAGCGTGCTCTGACAGAATCACCGAGCTTAGGCACTCTCTATTAAGGTAGAGTCTATTTCCGATCATCTCGTCATCAGGTAATACCCAGCGGTATTCCTTTTCATAACGCCAATTAGAATGCTTAATTTTGAATATCTCAGCTCCCAGTCTTGATGTTTGTAAACCTCTTAGCGATGTCGGGCGGAACATATTCGGTTCGTCTTCATACTGGACTTCAAAACAGTTGAGATTGGCCTCGCCGTTATAGCAGTTGAGATCATACTCGATACACATGCCTTTAAAGTTGTCACCATACTGCGACCATAGTATTGGGTGGTCGTTCGACTGAGAGAAACACATGATCTTAAAGTTTTGTTGAAGCTCTTTGTTGAATGCGTGGTTAGATTCAAAAGGGTTATTAAAAGTTTTAGCGTAATCAAACCACAACGAACACTCGGAAATAGATTGTATGTTTCTGTCGTGGAGCGATCTGAACTTATAAAGTTTAGGCAACATATCAAACACCTAGTTTACAAAATTGCCTGATGTTAACACTTTAATTTATTTTTAAGGATTGAATGCATAGCATTTGATTGCTTAATCACCAAATTTATTCGTATAACTGTTTGATAGATCAAAATTTAAACACGAAATAGTAGCCTGTTAAAGTGGTTTATTTTGCGTTAGGGCAAAGCTTTCAAGTTGTAACTTTTTACAGAAGATACAACGTAACTTTATTTATGGTTGAATTGTCTTGTCAAAGTAGAGGTCGAGTAGGGAAATAGGTGATTAAAATTAAAGCCGAGCTTTAAAAGGACGGCTTTAGTAGTATTGAGCCTACGAGTGAATCAAGTTTAGAAGTGGTACCTTGCACCTAGGTAAGCGGTTTGAGGTGACACATCGATGGATTCAATTTCAACGTTTGCATAGCGGTAACCAATATGGATATCGATGTTGTCTGTTACCATCGCACCAAGCTCAGCACCAACTTGGTAGGCTGCTTCAGACTTAGAGTCTGATACTCCAAAAGCTTTCGCTTCCATATCCATAGAGCCAACACCGGCTAATAAAGATACATACAGATCTAATACGTCACCTTCAACAATAAACTTTGGTTTAATGTTTACGAAGAAAGCATGGCCTTCAATATCCATTAAGTCGTTATAGCTAACTTTTCCGATTTTTCGGTACTCGGCTTCTAGCCCCAGTTTGACGACATCATGTGTATTGAATTCGTAGCCTCCAACCAAGTTATAGCTAAAGTCTGATAGATCAGATGAATCTTCAATGGCGCTGCCACGATATTCTAATTCAGTTTCATTATAAAAGCCGATATCAACACCAGCATAAAAATGACCATGCTCTCTAGGTGAGTTTTCGTTTTCACTAGCAAGCGCCTGCGAGCTGATGCCAAAAAAAGCGGTGAATAGCGATAGGGCGATTGTACTGATTTTCATGTAAAGCCTTCTAAGATAATAAGTTATTCTGTTCCAGAATATGTTAACAAACAAAAGATACTCTAACTAATTGAGAACTAGCCTAAAGATCTGATTTTAAAGACTTGTTGGTAATAGAAGTGTCATTATCGCAGTTATGAGACAAGTTAATATAGTCCAGACAGAGGTTAATAGAATTTATGTTGCACTGTAACTTACGATTAGCCAAGTCGTTTATAGAAGTTCGTTTTGGATGGCAACGCAGTTTGGTAACAATGACCGTTGGGCATCAGAAAATTCAAAGTTAGTGGTTTGAAAAACGAGTACGGATGTTACTGATGACGTTGATAGTTGATTCAATTTGGTGAAGAACAAGCCAACATAGGTAAACAAGACTAGATGATTCGGGAGTTCGCTTGGTCTTTTGGGACCGTTAAATCTAGCGAACAAGAGTAACCAAGTCTTTTCAGTTTATTGGTAGTACGGACAATAGACCGAGAGTTAGTGGAAGCGTTAATCATCTAGGTTCTTTTGGTAAGCAAAATCAGGGTAATAGCTTTTAACACTCAACCAGCAGAGACTCTGGACTAACTTTGGAGAGGCATCCGTAATTAGAAGTCTTAATTAAGTTTGAGCAGACATGTGATAAAGCCATCACGATTTAATCCAATTAACGCGGAGTCAAAGCCAGCCAGTAATTAAATAGATAGATTCATGCGGCGCTGTACGTATAATTACGCGAGTAACAGGCCCTGAAACCTCTCAGATTTCAATCTCCTTTTTGGTGCGTATTATGTATATTATGTTAAATGGTGTTTGGTATTTATAAGGCAGGTATCTTTGTGCGATGCCCTGCCTCTTGTTTATCTACCAAATCGATGTTCTATTTAACAGTAAGGCTATTTACCATAAAATACCTAATAAACATATTTCCTAATCTTCGATTAAGAATACGTTTATTAGACTTCAAGCATTAATCGATCAATTGCTTCTGTGATCTCTTTAGTTCTTACTGGCTTGGTCACGAAATCATTCATGCCGACATCTAAGCACGAACATTTGTCTTCTACTGATGTGTGTGCTGTTAGCGCAACGATTGGTGTTTTGATGTTTGCGTCTCTCATGTATTTGGTTGTGGTTAATCCATCCATGACCGGCATCGACACATCCATTAAGATAATGTCTATTGATTCGTTGCCTCTTTCAATAAAGCCAATCGCTTCTTCACCATTACTTGCGATGAAAACCTCGTGGCCTTGTCTTGTAAGGATTAACTTTATCACCATTTGATTCGTTGGATTGTCTTCGACAACTAACACGGAATAACGGCTTCTTAACTCTCGTGAAGATTCGTCTTCTTTGTTAGCCAGATTATTCGTAACTCTAGTAAGTACCGGCAACTGTACTTCAAATTTCGAGCCTTTGTCCGGTTCACTTTCTACAGATATACGCCCACGCATGAGTTCAACAAGTCGTTTCGTGATGGCCAAACCCAAACCGGTGCCGCCAAATCTACGAGTTATTGTGCTATCGGCCTGAATGAACGGACTAAATAATGAAGAAAGTTTCTGTGAACTGATACCAATCCCGGTGTCTTCAACTGTTATGTAGAATGAACTCTGTCGGTATTCAATAGAAACATGAACATGTCCGCGGTTAGTGAACTTAATCGCATTGCCAATTAGGTTAAAGAGAATCTGTGCCAAGCGGCTCGGGTCAATATAATGAAGTTCACCTTCAGGGATATCGCTGGTCACGGTGAGTTGAAGCCCTTTTTCGTCTGCTGCTTTTATTTGTTCAGATAAAACAAAAGTTACAGTGTCTCTAATATTGGTCCATTGAGGTGCAAGTGAGAAACATCCCGATTCTATTTTGGAAAAGTCCAATACGTCACTAATGATCGCTAATAGAAGCTCAGATGATGTGCTCATATTAAGCAGTATAGATTGTTGTTCTTCATTTAACTGTGTGGATTTTAATGCGTCAATCAATCCTATAATAGCGTTTAAAGGCGTTCTCAGTTCATGGCTCATCATAGCTAAGAATTCAGACTTTGCCTTGTTCGCTCGTTCCGCGTCTTTTCTTGCTGTAACAAGCTCTGCAGTACGTTCTCGAACAGTGGCTTCAAGCTTTTCTTTGTTCTCAATATCGAAAACAGCACGCTCTATCAGTGGTCGAAAACGGTTTAGGGTTGCTTTGGTCTCAATACTAAAGTGCTTGGTGTTGGAATGGACGAAAATAATAACAGATTGTGTCAGCCCACTATCAATACCTGTAATGAGAACTGAATTAATTTGGTCGAGAACGATGGGATGCAAAGAGTTGAATTCACCCAATGATTTGGGTTCAAAAAGGATGGCACATTCTCCGTTGATGACACGCGATAGCTTGCCACAATCAGTCCACAACATCTGTTCGAAGACTTTGTTATTGGTCAGCAGGGTTTTGAAATCACCTTCCTTCCCTACCCTTGATACCACAATAAAGTCATCAAACTTAATGTATTTTTTGAGTACATATTCCAAGCTTGAGAATATCTCTGATATGTTACTTGCCTTGCTGATCGCAGAGATAGTAGACAAGATCACTCTATTCTCTTCAGCCAGTTTACGCTCACGGGATTTTAGCTTTTGCAGTTCAATACGAGCTTCTTGCAGCGCTTCTTGACCTTCAGAACCCATTACTTTTTCAACCTATAAAACGTTGCAGACGATACCATTAAATTCCCGTGTGCATTCTCGCCACCAGAGAGCCTGCCTTGTTCACCAAACGTAAACGGACATATGTATGGGAGCCCATTAAGTGCTTGATTTATTTGGTCACAAACCTCATCCATATCTTGTTTAAGGTTCAACATTGGGCCTGCACAAAAGATATTGATCGCCCCTAGTTTCTCTTCAAGATCCATGTCGTTGTAGTATGAGGAGTGAATGATATTCGCGGCGCGGCTAATCAACTGCTGCTTAGACCCTTGCATCAGGTAGATGGTGTCGCCTTCACTGATGTCTGTGAACAGCTCAATCCCATTACACTCCGTCTCTCTGATCGAATGAGACAATTTGAAATATGGGTAATCGTAAGAAGAGCCGACTTTCCTGCCTAATGGGTAGACTGACGACTTTTCGAATATGTAGCCATCATCACTGCCATCTAAGTGGAAATTAGTCCATTCGTTGTAAACGGTGACGGCTGGCCTGTGGTCTATCTCCAACAAAATTCGGTTTCTTACTTTGGTCACGGTGCCTGAATACCGCGTAGGCGTATGACCCGCGCTGAAAGAGGAATAGATGGACTGAGACGCAAACACTACCGTTAAAGACACACCATTTATAGACAGCGACTCTTCGGTGAAGATACTCCAATTTCCAGAAACCTGGTTGTCGGCAGCGCTTCCACCAATAATAGGCACCTCAGTACCGAATTTCTTATCGATCGCTGTCATCACTTTTTCTTCATTGCCAGGCGTCGAGTGAAGCAAGATGAGGTCGGGTATTTCACCTTCTCGATTGGCGTTCTGTAGTGCTTTATCGATGGCGTTGAAGGTACTGTGCTCTATGGTTTCACCAAAGTGCTCAATACCAGTACCATAAGCGTTGATCCCTGAGTCATAGATGATAAGTACACCAATCACAGGTCCAGAATGGAACCCAGTTTCGGTCATGATACCGTGGCAGGTGGTACATCCGTGTATCGGACTGTTTGGAAGAGCATCTACTAAATAGCGCTGTACAGCGAGCGTCGAGTACTCTTCTGTGCAGTAGCAAATAAGACAAGCAATTTCCTCGGCGTTTTCGACCCCGCTGAGCAACTCATCTATCGCGATGTTTTCACTTAAGGCATAAGAGACTTTTGATAGAAATTTCATAGATTTCTGGAAACTTTATTAATGCACTCTTTATAACACTTAAATGCATTGTGTTTCACTGATTTGGTACATATTTCTATCAAAAGAACCGAGGAGTAACTCAGTTTTGGCCTTATTACTCTTTTGAAAGGTTTACAGAAAACGTACTTACCTGTTGTGGAAATGTAACTGTTATTGAGGAGGTCTTAGCACTAGTTTGTAAAAGCCAATTTGTTGGGCTTTTTTCTTCTAAAATTTCGCTTCCATTATTACTAATGATAAATTTGCCAGTTTCAGATGTTTCAATTGAATACCCTAGGCTATCACCCGAAATCAAAACATTATGTTTATCAATACCAAATTCACAAGGTTTTGAAATTATACAGTTCACCGTCTTGTCGTTGTTGTATGTTACTGTTCTCCAAGTAAATGCAGCTATTAAAATAACCAACATGACGATAATTTGAACAAGCCTGCCCTTTGTTAGCTTTTGTGCCGCCATTATAATCTTTACTCCTTGTTACAAAGTTCAAAGTTTTTAAATAAAAATCCAATTCCAGACCAAGCGTAAGGTTACTACTCTGTCATTGATTTGTTAATTCAAGTATAGTGTCGCGTTGAAAATGCCACTTTTTTTTAAAATCAGCAAGTGGAAATAAAGCCCTGAATAGGCTGAATTTCCTTTTCTAATTTGGGTGGCATTACGACGTGAGTCGTGTTGGAAGTAAAGTGTAGTAAATAAGAAATTGGAAGCATGCAAATGAGCCAAGAAAAGCAGCTTGAACAAAACTACAACTATACGGTCGTCCGTCAATTTACCCTCGTTACAATTTTATGGGGTATTGTCGGTATGGGCGTTGGTGTTTTGATTGCCGCTCAATTAGTTTGGCCACAGCTAAACTTTGATACGCCGTGGCTGACGTACAGTCGTTTACGTCCCCTGCATACTAATGCGGTTATTTTTGCGTTCGGTACAAGTGCGCTGTTTGCAACATCATATTATGTTGTACAACGTACCTGTCAGACGCGTCTCTTTGGTGGTCCTCTCGTAGCCTTTACCTTTTGGGGTTGGCAAGCGATTATCCTGTCCGCTGCAATTACTTTACCGTTAGGTTTAACCTCTGGTAAAGAATACGCAGAACTTGAATGGCCAATCGATATTGCTATTACTCTTGTGTGGGTAGCTTATGCGGTCGTGTTCTTCGGAACCATGATTAAGCGTAAGACATCGCACATTTATGTAGCTAACTGGTTCTTCGGAGCCTTCATCATCACGGTTGCCGTGTTGCACATCGTTAACAGCCTGGCTGTTCCTGTATCTGCGTTTAAATCGTACTCGATTTACTCCGGTGCGATCGATGCAATGGTGCAATGGTGGTACGGACACAATGCGGTAGGCTTCCTATTGACAGCTGGTTTCCTAGGTATGATGTATTACTTCGTCCCTAAACAAGCTGGTCGCCCTGTTTACTCTTACCGTTTGTCGATTGTTCACTTCTGGGCTCTTGTGTCATTGTATATCTGGGCTGGTCCTCACCACCTACACTACACTGCACTTCCAGACTGGACTCAATCTCTAGGTATGGTTATGTCTTTGGTACTGTTTGCTCCATCTTGGGGTGGCATGATCAACGGTATCATGACTCTATCTGGTGCGTGGCATAAGCTACGTTACGATCCGATCCTACGTTTCCTAATCGTTTCTCTATCATTCTACGGCATGTCGACTTTCGAAGGCCCTATGATGGCAATTAAAACGGTTAACGCACTATCTCACTACACGGACTGGACTATCGGTCACGTTCACTCTGGTGCGTTAGGTTGGGTTGCTATGGTTTCTATCGGTTCGGTTTACCACTTAGTTCCTAAACTATTTGGTCAAGAGCGTATGTACTCTGTATCTCTAATTAATGTTCACTTCTGGTTAGCAACGATTGGTACGGTTTTCTACATTGTTGCAATGTGGATTTCTGGTGTGATGCAAGGTCTGATGTGGCGTGCAGTTAACTCTGACGGTACATTGACTTACAGCTTTGTAGAGTCTGTAGAAGCCTCTTACCCGTTCTACTTTGTACGTTTCTTAGGTGGTTTCATCTTCCTATCTGGTATGTTCTTATTGGCATACAACACGTACAAAACTGTTTCAGCACCTAAAGATAGCCTTAAAGCTATCCCTCAACCGGCTTAAGGAGATTTAGAATGAGCTCAAATTCAAATAATCGCCATGAGTTGGTCGAGAAAAACGTTGGCTTACTAGCGATCTTGATCGTTATTGCTATCAGCTTTGGTGCTTTAGTAGAAATCACCCCTCTTATTTTCCAAAAGCAGACAACAGAACCTGTAGAAAACCTACGCGTTTACTCTGCTCTGGAAATGGAAGGTCGTGATATCTATATCCGCGAAGGTTGTAACGTATGTCACAGCCAAATGATTCGCCCTTTCCGCTCTGAAACTGAACGTTATGGTCACTACTCTGTAGCTGGCGAAAGCGTTTGGGAACACCCATTCTTATGGGGTTCTAAGCGTACGGGTCCTGATCTGGCGCGTGTTGGTGATCGTTACTCTGATGAGTGGCACCGTGTTCACCTTCTAGACCCTCGAGAACTTGTTCCTGAATCAAACATGCCTGGTTTCCCATGGCTTGCTGAGAACGTACTTGATGGCAAATTGACTAAACAGAAGCTTGAACTCTTCCGTAATCAATTTGGTGTTCCTTACACAGACGAACAAATTGCTAACGCTAAACAAGATGTTGAAGGAAAAACAGAGATGGATGCAATCATCGCTTACCTTCAATCGCTTGGCCACGCAATGAAATAAGGAATAATTATGGATATTATTACATTTCAAAGTGTTTGGACTGTTACTGTTTTTGCTTGTTTCATTGGCATCGTTTGGTGGGCATATGGCAAGAATCGTAAATCACGTTTCGACGAAGACGCGAACCTTGTGTTCGCAGACGACGAGCCGGCAACAAGTTCTAAAAATCAAGGAGTGACAAAGTAATGAGTACATTCTGGAGTATCTGGGTTAGTGCGATTACGATTGGTACCCTAATTGGTTGTGCGGTCTTACTTCGTTGGTGTTTTAAAGATAGAACAGGCGTAGAAGAAGGTCATGATATGGGCCACGAATACGATGGTATTCGCGAGCTTAATAACCCACTACCAAAATGGTGGACATACCTTTTCATTAGCACAATTGTGTTTGCAGCGGTTTACCTTGCTCTATACCCTGGCCTTGGCAACTTTAAAGGCCTACTCGGTTGGACAAGTTCAAACCAAGAAGTTCGCAGTATCGAAGAGTCTCGCTCTTCAATCGCTGCGGCTCAAGCAAACAAACAATTAGATGAGTACGCGAAAGAGCTTGATGATGCTAACACCTACTTTGGTGAAGCGTTCAAAAAGCTAGCTCACGACGAAAATGGTTTACGTTCTGTCCCTGACATTGCATCAGACTCTGACGCAATCAAAGTAGGCCAACGTTTATTCTTGCAAAACTGTTCTCAGTGTCACGGCTCTGATGCTCGTGGTCAGAAAGGTTTTCCTAACCTAACTGATGACGCATGGCTATATGGTGGTGAACCACAAGCTATCGTTACGACGATCATGCACGGTCGTGTTGGTCAAATGCCAGCGTGGAAAGACGCTCTAGGCGAGCAAGGTGTTAAAGAAGTAGTTAGCTATACTCTTAGCCTTTCTGGTCGTAGTGTTAATGTACGTGAAGCTGAAGCAGGTAAAGCACGTTTCGTCGTGTGTGCTGCATGTCACGGTACTGATGGTAAGGGTAACCCTGCAGTAGGTGCACCTGACCTAACAGACCGCGATTGGTTGTTCGGCGATTCTCGTGCTGATGTAACTGAAACAGTAATGAACGGACGTTCTGGTGTAATGCCCGCTTGGAAAGATATTCTAGGCGAAGACAAAGTTCAGCTTGTTGCATCGTACGTTTGGAGCTTAAGCAACTCGGATAATAAGTAACATTTCAATAACAGCCTCTTTCTAAGGGGCTGTCTTTCCTTTATTTTATAACCCCTTCTTTTTATTCTTTTTTGAGATATTTTTTATGGTAAAGCCTTGGTATAAACAGTTTTGGCCGTGGTTCTTAATCGCGTTGCCGGCGACAGTTGTGATTTGGACGATTATGACGGTGATTGTGTTCACACAAAACTCTGTCGATTTAGTGACTGAGGATTACTATAAAAAAGGAAAAGGCATTAACGTCGATATTTCAAAAGTAAATGTTGCAAAGGAACTCGGCCTATCAGCTACCGTTAACGAGAAAGGTAACTCAGTTGTCATTACTCTCGACAAAGGTAAGCTTGACCACTTCCCTGCTATTAACGCTATGTTCGTGCACAGAACATTGCCTGACCGCGATTTCACGCAGCTTCTTACTGCTGATGCGAAGGGTAACTATACGCTGACTCTAGACCACGAAATGCAAGGTCCATGGTTTATTGAACTATCTCCGCATGACTCTGAATGGTTGGTGCAAGGCCGCATGAACTTTCCTATTGATACACCTACTCAACTAACGAATTAAATCTTATGTGTGAATCCTGTTATCACTGCGGTGAAGATGTACCAGCGGAAACGGATTTTGAAGTTGAGATTCTAGGATCGGCTCGTAAGATGTGTTGTCCGGGCTGCGAGACCGTAGCTCAGACCATCGTTGATAGCGGTTTGGTTTCTTATTATCAATACCGCACCGCTCCAGCTGAGAAAGCTGATCTCGTGCCAGAGCAACTTCTAGCACTCAGTCATTATGATAATGAAGATGTTCAATTAGAGTTCGTTCGTAACTCAGAAAACACCTCAGAAGTGACGCTGTCACTTGATGGTGTGTCTTGTGCTGCCTGTGCATGGCTGATTGAGAAGCAAGTATCCTCAAAACATGGTGTTGGCAGTATTCGTGTAAATACAACCACTAATCGTGCTTTGCTTAGCTGGGATAATACGCAAGTGAAACTTAGCGAGTTGTTATCGGCAATACATACACTAGGTTACAAAGCTGCACCTTTTGAAGCCGATCAACAAGAAGCCGCCTATCATCGCTCGATGAAAAACTATCTCTATCGTCTTGGTGTTGCTGGTTTGGCGACCATGCAAGTCATGATGCTGGCTGTTGCGCTTTATCTTGAAGTCTTTGGTAACCTTGAGCCCGAATTCAAAAGCTACTTCCGTTGGGTGAGCTTAATCTTTGCAACACCGGTTCTGCTCTACTCTGCATTGCCTTTCTATATCAACGCGTGGCGTAGCCTCAAAGGTCGAACATTGGGTATGGATGTACCTGTGTCGATCGCTCTTTTGTTTGCCTACGTTGCAAGTTTGGTCGCAACGTTGACAGAGAAAGGTGAAGTCTTCTTCGAATCTATCTCGATGTTTACCTTCTTCCTACTGCTTGGTCGTTTCCTTGAAATGCGCGCTCGTCGTAAAGCCGCCGCTGCTAGTGGTAACCTGCTTAAGCTCGTTCCTGCTATGGCAACAACGTTAGATGGCGAACAAGTTCCAGTCAAAACCTTAAAAGTTGGCGACCAAATTCGCGTTCTACCGGGTGAGCACATTCCTGCCGATGGCAAAGTATTGTCTGGCAGAGTTCATATCGATGAATCGATGCTGACTGGCGAATCTATCCATGTGGTCAAAAACGAAGGCGATACTGTCTACGCTGGTACATTGAATGGTGATGAGTCGTTTGAACTGGAAGTGATGACATCAAAAGCGGATTCGGTGATTTCCAACATCGTTCGCCTGCAAGACGAAGCGCAACTGTCTAAACCTCGCATTGCAGAAATTGCTGATGTTGTGGCTCGATACTTTGTTGCGGTTATCTTAATCATCTCATTCGGCACTTGGTTTTACTGGCACCAAACACGACCAGAAGACGCTTTCTGGATCATGCTTTCGGTATTGGTCGCAACGTGTCCTTGTGCTCTGTCACTTGCAACACCGACGGCGATTACCTGTTCCACTTCTCGCATGGGTAACTTCGGTATTTTGCTGCGCAAAGGCCACGTATTCGAAACCTTGTGCAAAGTAAATCACTTGATCATCGATAAAACAGGCACATTGACTGAGGGTGATATTCGTATCAGCCAAGTTGAAACCTTCGCTGAACTTGATAAAGACACTTGTCTCAAAGTAGCGGCGAGCCTGGAACAACACGCTAACCACCCTATCGCTAAAGCGTTCAAGTCTCATATTTCAGATGATATCGAAGTAGAGTCTGTCAATAACGTAATTGGTTCAGGTATTACTGGTGAGTGGAATGGTCAAGAAGTAGCAATCGGTAGTAGTGAGTTCATTCTTGGTGAATCTCAGCCTTCCGAAAGCAACGGTATCTACCTGTCATTGGCTGGTCGCCATATCGCGACATTTACTTATGAAGATCCGATTCGCAAAGAAAGCATCGAGTTTATTAAGCAATTTAAAGAAGCGGGCATCAAAACAACGCTGCTGACTGGCGACTCTTTGATTAACGCGAAGCCTGTTGCTGAAGAGATCGGTATTACTGATATTGTTGCTAACGCGAAACCTGAAGATAAACTTGCTTACCTGAATTCTCGAGATGCAAGTGACATCACAATGATGGTTGGCGATGGTATTAACGATGCCCCTATTCTTGCGGGTGCTCACCTTTCAGTTGCTATGGGCGGCGGTACCGATGTGGCGAAAGCCTCTGCAGATATGGTGTTATTGGGTGATAAGCTCGATAGATTACTTAAGTCGCGTACTTTGGCGTTAAAAACGCGTAAGATAATTCGTGAAAACCTAGCATGGTCATTGGGATACAACCTACTCATCCTTCCATTGGCCGTTGCGGGTTTGGTTGCTCCATACATTGCCGTTGTGGGCATGTCTGCCAGCTCTATTATTGTTGTGTCTAACTCGTTAAGGCTTTTAAAAGAGCAAGGTAAATAATGGAAAGTTTATACATTCTGATCCCCATTGCGATTGTTCTGGTGTGCATCGCTGTTGGTATTTTTCTATGGGCGGTGAAGAGCGAACAGTTTGAAGACCTAGAACGTCAAGGTCACAACATTCTGTTTGATGAAGACGAAAAGGCTCACAACCATTCTGATAGCAAACCTGTCAAGAATGAGAAAGCTAACGGCGAGAGCCAAACTAACGTAGACAAAAAGAACGATGACGCCTGATTGGATCGGAGCCTTTGTTGTTGGATTGATCGGCGCAGGTCACTGCATGGGAATGTGTGGTGGTATTGCGTCGCTTCTTTCGATTGGCAACAGTAAACCTTCCCCTGTTATTCCCCTACTTTATAACCTAGGGCGCTTGCTAAGTTATGCCGTGATTGGCGGTGTGATTGGCGGTGCAATCTCTTCGATAGGTCAGCTAAGCGATTTTAACGCTCTGCTAGGTTGGCTGCGATTATTTGCTGCTGGCTTCATGATCGTCTTAGGGTTGTATATCGGTAAATGGTGGTTCGGCTTGTTGTTCTTTGAAAAAGTCGGACAGAAGCTATGGCGTTATATCTCTCCTTTAGGTAAATCATTTCTACCCTTGAAGCACCCTAGCCACGCTTTGCCGTTTGGCTTTATTTGGGGTTGGCTACCATGTGGCTTAGTTTACTCAATGCTTACGTGGGCGGCCGTATCAGGAAGTTGGTACAACGGTGCCGGTATCATGCTTGCTTTCGGTTTAGGGACGCTCCCAGCGATGCTGACGGTTGGTATGGGTGCTAATTTCCTCAAGAAACTGCAACAAGCTGACTTATTTCGCCAACTAGGCGCAATTTTAATCCTCATTTACGGTTTCTATACCGGTTATATGGCACTACAGCTCATTATTTATACCGTATAGCCATTCTTTAAATCCGGTTTTTTTACTACCCAACTGGATAAAGGAATGCTAAAATATTGACGTATATCAAATAGTGAAAGATTGTTATGATTTCTGAAAAGCCTGTGACGAAACGTGTTCAGTCTGGTGGCTGTGCGATCCATTGCCAGGATTGTAGTATTAGCCAGCTCTGTATTCCGTTTACTTTGAATGAATCTGAACTCGATCAACTTGATCAGATCATTGAGAGAAAAAAGCCTATTCAAAAAGGCCAAGAGTTATTTAAAGCCGGTGACGAGCTTAAATCTCTATATGCTATTCGCTCTGGAACGATCAAGAGCTACACGATTACTGAGCAAGGTGATGAGCAGATTACTGCGTTCCACCTAGCGGGCGATCTTGTTGGCTTCGATGCGATTACTGGTGACCAACACCCTAGTTTCGCACAAGCGCTAGAAACTTCTATGGTATGTGAAATCCCATATGAGATTCTTGATGACCTATCAGGAAAAATGCCTAAATTGCGTCAGCAAATTATGCGCCTGATGAGTAATGAGATTAAAGGTGACCAAGAAATGATTCTGCTTCTTTCTAAGAAGAACGCGGAAGAGCGCCTTGCTGCATTCCTTTACAACCTTTCTACTCGCTTCTCTCAACGTGGCTTCAGCCCGCGTGAGTTCCGCCTAACGATGACTCGTGGTGATATTGGTAACTACCTTGGTTTGACTGTTGAAACAATTAGCCGTCTTCTAGGCCGTTTCCAAAAAGCAGACATCTTGAGCGTTAAAGGCAAATATATCACTATCGAAGATCACGATGCGTTGATGGAACTTGCTGGCGTTTCAAAAGAATAGTCTAGATATCAATGATGTAGTTCAATAATGAGCTACATCATGTTTCTCTCTTAAAACCTCTTATATTTCTCTTAATCTCTCCATAACTACGCTACATTATTTATATGTTCGGTCTGAAAAGTAGGCTTAGTTATGAGTATCTATAACAAAATTTTAGTTGTCGCAGACATTAATCACGATGAGCAACCTGCTCTAGTTCGTGCTATCCAACTTGCTAAGAAAAGCACCTCAACAAGCCACATCACTTTCTTTTTGTCGATATACGACTTCTCGTATGAAATGACATCTATGCTCTCTATCGATGAAAGAGACGCAATGCGCAAAGGCGTAATTCATCAACGCGAAATTTGGATGAATAAAGTCGCAGAACCTTACCTAGATGATTCTATTGAATTTAATGTACAAGTGGTTTGGCACAACCGCCCATACGAAGCGATCATTGCCGAGGTTTACAGTGGTGAGCACGACATCTTAATCAAAGGCACGCGTAAGCACGATACCTTGGAATCTGTCATCTTTACTCCAACCGATTGGCATTTATTGAGAAAGTGCCCTAGCCCAGTGCTATTGGTTAAAAACGATTTCTGGCCAGATCACGCGAAGATTTTTGCTTCAGTTCATGTAGGTTCTGAAACAGAAGCTCATTTAGAGCTTAACGATACGATGGTCGACAGATTGCTAGAGATCACCGGTCGTTTGGATGCGGAACCGTTCTTGGTGAATGCCTACCCTGTGACGCCTGCGAATATTACCATTGAACTGCCAGAGTTTGATCCAACGTCTTATACCGATGCGGTTCGTGGCCATCATTTAACGGCAATGAAAGCATTGCGCCAGAAGCACGGTATGTGTGAAGAACAAACTGTGGTTGAACAAGGCTTGCCAGAAGATGTTATTCCTCGCGTCGCTTCTGAAAATAACGCTGCGATGGTGATTCTGGGTACAACGGGTCGTACTGGCTTGTCTGCCGTGTTTATTGGTAATACCGCGGAACATGTTATCGATAAGATTAACTGTGATGTGTTGGCTCTTAAACCGTCTGGTTACGTCAGCCCACTAGACCCTAACCTTTCGAAAGGTTAGGTCAGGGATAGTTTAACTTATAAAAAAACGCCTCAAGCATTGCTTGAGGCGTTTTTGTTTGTCTGTTGTAGGCGCATCTATTGCTCTACAACGATTATTCTTATTATACGTTCGTTACGTCGATGAACATTGACTCATCGATGTTAGAAGATGAAATTTCAGCTTCTTCGAATTCGTACGCTTTGCGGTCTTCACTACGGTCTAGTGGAAGGTTCACGAAGTCAAACAGCTCGCGGTCAGCCAGTTGGCTTGGACTTACGTTCTGGATTGACTTGAAGATCTTCTCAACACGACCTGGCGTTTTCTTATCCCAATCAATTAGCATCGCTTTAATGTTCTGACGCTGTAGATTCTCTTGAGAGCCACATAGGTTACAAGGAATGATTGGGAACTCTTTATGTTCTGCGTATTTGATTAGGTCCGTTTCACGACAGTAAGTCAGTGGACG
The DNA here is from genome assembly GCF_041474215.1 of Vibrio sp. 10N.222.52.C12. Classification (NCBI taxonomy): domain Bacteria; kingdom Pseudomonadati; phylum Pseudomonadota; class Gammaproteobacteria; order Vibrionales; family Vibrionaceae; genus Vibrio; species Vibrio sp. 10N.222.52.C12. Next base: position 8,238 of record NZ_JBFRTR010000091.1, on the reverse strand, counting down.
AATAACAACGTTACGACCATCATCTGAACGAAGCTTTGGTGGCATAGCCTTTAAGCGCGCACCGTGGAACATGTTTAGGAACATGGTCTCAACGATGTCGTCTAGGTGGTGACCCAGAGCGATCTTAGTTGCACCAATCTTCTCTGCGAATGAGTACAAAGTACCACGACGAAGACGAGAACATAGGCCACACGTTGTTTTACCTTCTGGCACTTTCTCTTTAACCACTGAATACGTGTCTTTATCTACGATGTAGTAAGGAATGTTCAGCGTTTCAAAGTACTCAGGAAGAATGTGTTCAGGGAACTCAGGTTGTTTTTGATCTAGGTTTACTGCCACAACATCAAATTTGATCGGTGCTGCTTCACGTAAACGTAGCAAAATATCTAACATCGCAAATGAATCTTTACCGCCACTAATACATGCCATTACTACGTCATTCTCTTCGATCATGTTGTAGTCGATGATGGCATTTCCAACATTTCTTCTCAGACGTTTCTGAAGTTTGTTGAATTCAAGTGTTTCTTTTCTATTATCGTTTTGGTTCATTGCGACTCTCACACCGTCGTATTACCGACTGTAGATTGCTAGTGGGACTGTTTTAGGGCGTGGATTATACGGATTTTTATTTGATGTTGAAATAGTAACGGCCGGATAAACAAGCTGAGTAATAGAAAGATTCTGCTTTTATTGTTCGATAAGCGCCTAAACGGCAGAGAAACGCGGCTTCACAAGCTCTCGGTTGGTATCATAGATAAAGAAAAGCAGCCTGCTCTAATTCGATGAGGCTGCTTTAAGATATGTCGTAAAAGCTTAGGGGAATGATTCCGCTAAGCTTTTACTTCACTAACAATGATTCTGTTAAAAATTATTGCGCGGGAATGTACGGCAATACGCGAACTGTTGGTTCTGGCAACGTGATGCTGTCACTTCCATTCAGTTCTTCTAAGGTGAATTTCGCACGTCCTTCTTTGATTGGTAGTTGCTTGCCATTTGAAAGCTCGATGTTGCCTTCCAGCTTATTAGCGAACTCTAGCGTTAACCCTTGGATATCTGGCGTGAACCAACCAGAGAACATACCGCTGACGTCTTCAAGCATCGCCTGCATCTGTGGCAATAGGTTTTCTATCTGTGCAACTTCTACTGTGCCAGCTAAAGGCTCTTGAGTCATCACCACAAAAGAATACGCACATTCCTGTTCTTGAGTTTGTACAAAGATAAGAGGGTTTGCTGAGCGTAGGTTTTGATCTACCGGTAGAAGCAGTTCATTGGCCGGAGAGACTTTTAGCTCTTCGTAGTGCTCTTCTTTTTCCATCCAAGCTTTGCTGATGTGACAGGTTTGCTGAGCTTGTTGATCAACAAAGAAGACCGCAACTTTGACATCATCATGCCCTTCTTTGGTGTTGTTTTTCAGCTGAGTATAAAGCTTAGAATACGTGAACATGTATTCTTGCGCTGAAGCAGGAAGAGAAACCCCAAGGCTTAATGAGGCTAATAAAGCGAGTGCTGTCTTTTTCATTATTATAATCTTGTCGAAGTTGAGCGTTTATAAATAGAAAGAGCAGCCAATGAGCTGCTCTTTTTGTGATATTACTGGTATAAGCCGACTATCGAAGGCAACCAAGTTGGTATCAAAATGAGTTACTTTTTCCAGTATACCTCGTTGTGACGGATCATAGCTTGTAAATCAGTCACATAGTCGGAACCTCGCTCAGAATATTTTAACAAGCCATTGGTGAGCTCTGTCGCCGTTGCAGTTGTTAAAAGATCATCACCTTGCGCATCAAGTTTTGCACGAATCACTCTTAGATCGGCGTAAGCACGATTACGATTAAGGTTCATGAAATACCGATGTACGGATTCTTGGCTTGAAGAGAATGTTGCGACTTCATGAGAGCTACCTTCGTTACGTTGTAGCGGAACAAGGCCACAACCTTTGGTGTAACACCAGTGTCCAAAATAGTTATTTGCTTTAGTGGCGAAACGAGATGTACCCCAAGCTGATTCATTGGCCGCCTGAGTTAACACAAGCGCTTCAGGTAGCACGTTTACACGATTCAACATTTCTTTCAGCCAAGCGTCATCTAAGCCCGATGAAGGTACAGGCAGGCTATACAGCTTCCCTAGTCTCTTTGCGTATGACGCGTCTTCAGAGTCAACATTGTTCAACCCCGTCTCTGAAAGCTTGGTTAGAAACGCACGTTCTTTGGTGATTCGCTTGTTTTCGATGTTGATACTTGGGCGAAGATAAGAAAAGAAGGTGTCTTTCTTTTTATTTACATCTTCAATCGCTGCGAAATCTGGCTTATCAGAAGAGACGGTCAAGTCACCAAAGTTTTGCTCTGAGTCTGAAGCCTTTTGCCCCGCTCGCCTGCGCTCTTCTTCTTGTTGGTAAAGCATTGGGCCAACTAACGAGATCGAGCCAACTAAGGCTAATGCTGTCACTTTTAGCGCAAGTGATTTACTTGCGCTTAATTTAGAGTTGTTATGCATCGAATACCTGTGGGTCTTTATTGTTGCTACCGTTGTGGTCGTCGTCGCTCTTTGGTCTGTCTGACGCGATCAGTTTGAGTTTAATGCCAAACATCTCGCGGTAAAGAATCCCTTTCACGTGGAAGAAGAAAGGTAAAACGAAGATAAGGCCAATGCCGTACATCATTGCCGCGACGATGAACATCAGCATTACTAATAGGTAGATAGAAGCAACGGTGAAGATTTTTTTGTTGACAGCACGCAGAGAAAGCAGCAGCGATTGCATTGGCGGCACTTTCTTATCACAAATCAGCAGAATCGAATGGCTGAACGCCAGTGAGAAGTAGATAGACAAGAACGGCAGAATCATACCTGCGATGCCTTGAAGCATTAGGCTAAACAAAGTCACTAGAATAACCGGAACCGTAAACTGCAAACCTTTACCGATGTGGCGTACTTTGGTTTGTAGGCCAGCGGCGTGGCTCATTGCCATTAAACAGATACCGGCATAGATAGGCGCGCTGATCACTTCATAGCTAAAGTTCGCAATAAAAATCGATTCAACGATTTGTGGCGTGAACGACTCTGGGTCGATAACCGCATCCAAGATAACCGCAGGATCACCAAGCTGTAGTTTTAGTGCGATATAAAAGATAGCGAGCTGCACAAACATCAAAGCAATAATCGCTGGGGAAAACGAAAGAAAGTGACTTATCGTATGTTTCCAAGCTTCTTGGAATACAGCCGTTGCTTTGAGCTCATAATCGCCAGAAAGTGCACGGTTGATACTACCGCCCAAATTAAAATCTTTTTCGATGTCGTTGTTCATATTGATACCTAGGTGTGCCGATTAAGCGAAGCCACCTAACTTATTGATAAAAAATTACCTTCATTATACTCATATGTCGGATACAAACTAAAATATGAATCTGTAACAAGGCTTGCTTTTGCGTCTTAATGGTTAATAATTAGACACTTGTTAGGGTGTAGACCCAGTAAATAACAGTATGGTAAAGGATGTTTACTTTTACCTGCGAAATTTTTTATCTTCGAAAGGTAAAAAATGCTTTGAATTCACGTTTTTGGTGATTATGATGCGCGCCTTAAAGGTGTATAGCAACAGGTCTCAAATAGAACCAAGGTGGAGAAAAACAGACGTTGAACGCTAAAAAATCAGTAGGAAAGCCAGTAGTACAGCTAACTGGCATCAGTAAAAGTTTCGATGGTAAGGAAGTCATCGGCAATCTGGATTTAAACGTAAATCATGGTGAGTTTCTCACGATTTTAGGCCCATCAGGTTGTGGTAAAACAACCGTGCTAAGAATGATTGCGGGTTTTGAAACGGCAGATAGTGGTCAAATACTATTAGCTGAACAAAACGTAACCCAAGTTCCTGCTGAACAAAGGCATGTAAACACTGTATTCCAAAGCTATGCCCTATTCCCGCATATGACCGTTTTCGACAATGTGGCATTTGGCTTACGCATGCAGAAAGTTCCAAACAGCGAGATTGAACCTCGTGTAATGGATGCTTTGAAAATGGTGCGCCTAGAACAAATGGCACAACGAAAGCCACACCAGCTATCTGGTGGTCAACAGCAACGTATCGCAATCGCTCGTGCTGTCGTTAATAAGCCTAAAGTTCTTTTGTTGGATGAATCTCTATCTGCTCTGGATTACAAACTACGTAAACAGATGCAAATCGAGCTGAAACAATTACAACGCCAACTTGGTATCACGTTCATTTTTGTAACGCATGACCAAGAAGAGGCGCTGTCTATGTCTGACCGTATTATTGTTATGCGTGATGGCGTGATTGAACAAGACGGAACACCAAGAGAGATCTACGAAGAGCCTAAGAACCTATTTGTAGCGCGTTTCATTGGTGAAATTAACGTATTCGAAGCGACAGCGAAATCTCGTCAAGATGAAAAACGCATTGTTGCGACAATCGAAGGTGAAGAGTCCATTATCTATCACGATAAAGACGTAACACCGGGTCAAAAACTGCAAGTATTGCTTCGCCCTGAAGATCTTCGAATCGAAGAAATTAAAGAGTCAGAGCAACGCGGTATTGTTGGCCACATTGTCGAGCGAACCTATAAAGGCATGACATTAGATTCAGTCGTAGAACTTGAATCTGGTATGCGTGTCATGGTTAGCGAATTCTTCAACGAAGATGACCCTGATGTTGATCACTCACTGGGCCAAAAAGTTGCAGTAACTTGGGTTGAGAGCTGGGAAGTGGTATTAGAAGATGAGCAAGAAGTTTAATTTACAAAACGCAATTGTTGCTTTAATCACAGGTTGGTTAGTGTTGTTCGTGATGATTCCAAACATCATGATCATTGGTACTAGCTTCTTAACTCGTGATGAAGCGAACTTGATCGAGATGACCTTCACTCTCGATAACTACGTGCGTTTGGCTGACCCGCTGTATTTTAAAGTGTTGATGCACTCTTTCTATATGGCAATTGTCGCAACCCTACTTTGTTTGATTATTGGTTACCCATTCGCTTACATCGTGGCAAAAATGCCGGCGAAGTGGCGTCCAATCATGTTGTTCCTAGTGATAGTACCATTCTGGACGAACTCTTTGATTCGTACATACGGATTAAAAATTGTACTGGGTACGCAAGGTGTCTTGAACAAAAGCTTGTTAGCGTTAGATATCATTGATAAACCGCTACGTATCATGTACTCAGAAACCGCAGTAATGATCGGTTTAGTGTACATCCTACTTCCGTTTATGATTCTGCCGCTGTATTCAGCGATTGAAAAACTGGACGATACGTATTTAGAAGCGGCTAAAGATTTAGGTGCGAACAAACTGCAAACGCTATTGAAAGTAGTACTACCACTAACAATGCCGGGCATTATTGGCGGCTGTTTGTTAGTGCTACTGCCAGCGTTAGGTATGTTCTACATCTCTGACCTATTAGGCGGAGCTAAGAACCTATTGATTGGTAACGTGATTAAGAGCCAAGTGCTCAACGCTCGAGACTGGCCGTTTGGCGCAGCGACGAGTATCGCACTGACCATGGCAATGGCTGTGATGCTGTATGCCTACTACCGAGCAGGTAAGCTATTGAACAAGAAAGTGGAGCTAGACTAATGGGGCGCACAGTTAAGTTCAGCTTTATGGCGCTGGTATACGCCTTTCTATACCTACCTATTATCGTATTGATCGCTAACTCGTTTAATGCCAATAAGTTTGGTATGAAATGGGGTGGCTTCACCACTAAATGGTATGACGCGCTTATTAACAACGACAGCCTAATGCAGGCTGCGTGGCACTCGATCAACGTAGCGGTGTTCTCAGCAACAGCCGCAACGATTGTCGGGAGCCTTACAGCAGTAGCCCTATTCCGTTACCAATTTAAAGGTAAAGGCATCGTAAATGGCATGCTGTTCATCGTAATGATGTCTCCAGATATCGTAATGGCGATTTCGCTTCTTGCGCTATTCTTGGTAATGGGTGTTCAACTTGGGTTCTTTACCCTACTTGCTGCTCACATTACCTTCTGTCTACCGTTTGTTGTAGTAACGGTATACAGTCGCTTGAATGGCTTTGATGTGAAGATGCTAGAAGCAGCAAAAGACTTAGGTGCAAGTGAATGGACGATTCTAAAACAGATCATTCTGCCTCTTGCTAAGCCAGCGGTTGCTGCGGGTTGGTTATTGAGCTTCACTCTGTCTTTGGACGATGTAATCATTAGCTCTTTCGTAACCGGCCCAACGTATGAAATCTTACCACTGAAGATTTACTCAATGGTTAAAGTGGGTATCTCTCCTGAGGTAAACGCCCTAGCAACAGTGATGTTAGTGGTGTCGTTAATACTGGTGATCATTTCTCAGTCATTAGCGAGAGAAAAAATCAAGTAAGTCTCCTACTCTATATAGAGACTGGCTTGATTAAGAAGTTAAGAGACTTCAAGTTCAAAAAAAGTGTTAATCATAAACAGAATGGTAAATTGCCATTCTGTTTTTCTATCTACTGCCTTCGGGCAACGTTTAGTTTGGAGCTAACGTCAATGAAAAAATGGGCTACTCTATTAGCTGGTAGTGCATGTGCGCTTTCAATGTTATCTGCACCATCATTTGCAAAAGATAACAAAGAATTGGTATTCATGAATTGGGGACCTTACATCAACAGTGAGATTCTAGAACAGTTCACTGATGAAACTGGTATCAAGGTGATCTACTCGACTTACGAGTCGAACGAAACCCTGTACGCAAAGCTAAAAACACACAACAAAGGCTATGACCTAGTTGTGCCGTCGACTTACTTCGTATCTAAGATGCGTGACGAAGGTATGCTACAAAAGATCGACAAAACTAAGCTGAACAACTTCAAGAATCTAGATACTAACTATCTAGATAAGCCGTACGACCCAAGCAACGACTACTCTATTCCACACGTAGTTGCGATCACAGGTCTTGCTGTTAACACTGACATGTACGATCCAGAAGATTTCCAAAGCTGGGCTGATCTATGGAAGCCAGAGCTTGAAGGTCAACTGATGATGATGGACGACACTCGTGAAGTGTTCCACATCGCACTGCGTAAGTTAGGTTACTCTGGTAACACAACCAACGAAAAAGAGATCGACGAAGCGTACGCTGAGCTACAAAAGCTTATGCCAAACGTTCTAGTATTTAACTCAGACAACCCAGGCGCGCCTTACATGTCTGGTGAAGTGGGTCTTGGTATGCTGTGGAACGGTTCTGCTGCTGCAGCGCAAAACGAAGGTCTACCAATCAAACTGGTTTTCCCTAAAGAAGGCGGTATCGGTTGGGTTGATAACTTTGCGATTAGCTCTGGTGCGGTAAACGTAGAAGCAGCTCATAAGATGATTGATTTCCTACTTCGCCCTGAAATTGCTGAGCAAATTTCTCGTGACACAGGCTACCTAACGGCCGTTAAAGCGTCTAACGAGAAGTTCAAAGATAGCCCTGCGCTATTCCCATCGCAAGAAGACCTTGATCGTGTTGAATGGCAAGCTGCGGTTGGCGATAAGACAGTGAAGTACGAAGATTACTTCATGAAACTTAAAGCAGGTCAGTAATTTAGCTTATTATCTAACTGTGGCTAAGTAACCAGTTTACTTAACAGGTCAACGTAGATAATCAATAAGTTAAAAATAAGAATATCAATGAATAGGCAGCTTAGGCTGCCTATTTTATTATATCGCTGCTATAATATAGCGCGATTTTTCGAAATCCTTTACCTTGGGTTCACTACCCAGCTCCAAATCAAACAAATGAACGGAACAGTAATGAAAAAAACACTGTATACCGGCGCATTGTGTGCTGCTACTTTACTTTCTACACCCTCTTTCGCAGCTGACCAAGAACTGTATTTTTACAACTGGTCTGAATATATTCCAAATGAAGTACTAGAAGACTTCACAGAAGAGACGGGCATTAAAGTCTACTACTCAACTTATGAGTCTAACGAAAGCATGTACGCTAAGTTAAAAACTCAAGGTACGGGTTACGACTTAGTGGTTCCTTCTACTTACTTCGTTTCTAAGATGCGTAAAGAAGGCATGCTTCAAGAGCTTGATAAAACCAAGCTAAGCCACTTTGCAGATTTGGATCCAAATTACTTAGATAAGCCATTTGACCCAAATAACAACTACTCAATCCCATACATCTGGGGTGCGACGGGTATTGGTATCAACTCAGACATGCTAGACAAGTCTTCAGTTAAAAACTGGGGCGATCTGTGGGATACGCAGTGGGAAGGTCAACTGATGATGA